>JAJPIU010000264.1 GCA_021324535.1 Pseudomonadota bacterium | reverse complement strand
TGCATCTTCCCTCACCCTTGTGCTATCTCTTATGCTAAGGCAGATGGCAAATAGCAAATAGAATGAACCGGGAGGGATGATAGATGCGCACACTGTTCAACATGCCAACGGCACAAACGAACGCCGAGAAGGATGAAGCCAAACTCCACAAGCTCCACCAGCAGCACAGCTCGACATCGGGCGCGTGGCTGCTCGATCTTGCACGCGGCGTGGTCAGCTTCCTGCTGGGTATCCTCTTTCTCGTGCTAAGCATGCGTGCGATCCATGTCCTGCTCTATGGGCTGGGCGCCTATCTGATCCTGGATGGCGCCATTGGTATCTTCAGTGTCGTCCACCGCAGACGTAGCTCACGCCGCGCGTGGATTGACTATGCGCTCAATAGTATAGAGATCGTCGTCGGGGCTTTGTGTCTAGTTGATCCCATCTCGTTTTTATATGTGCTGCTCTACAGCCTGGCGTTGCTGATCGGCCTGCGCGGGTTGGCGTTCTTTCGCCAGGCCATGCGCGCCAGCGGACGCCCAGCGGGGATCGTCTGGCTGGTCGGTGGTTTGCTGATCGCGACGGCTACCTTGATCTTCGTGCGCCCACTGATCCTGGTCATCATCCTGATCGCATTCGTCTCGGTGTATGCCTTGATTGATGGTGGCTATATGAACACACGCGGGTTGCTCGAACGCTTTGCGCCAGACTGGCTGCGCACTCGCACGCGAACGGCTACCCCCGATGCGCTTACAGGTCAGGCGGCGATTCCCCCTGGCGCCCCGCCATCCACGCGCCGAGCGATTGTCTTTGTGCGGCGGTCGGGCGCGTCTTGCCTGGGGCACATCGCCTGGGCGTATGAGTGGCGTAACGGCTGGTTCAACGCAGGCTCGGTAGAAAACACGCTTGGCAAGCCCTTCGCCACGCCCGCTGAGATGGGCTTCTGGACGGCGCATACGCTCGATCCCATCGGCGCCATGCGCGACCGCGAGTATCCCTATGACGAGTACAAGGTCTTCCTGGTGAAGCAACCCAGACCCAAAGCCGCCTGGCAAACGGTCATCTGGGAAAGCCGCACGCCCTACTCTGTGCTGCGTCACAACTGCAACGATGTCGCCTTTGACGTACTCCGCTCGTATGGCGCCACCGCGCTGATCGATCCCGCCGAGGAGATCGTGCCAAACGACTGGTACAACACGCTGCCTGGCTACACCTTCTCCATCGCCGAATATCCTGGCATCCCCATCTACCTGCACCGAGCCTCGCACCGCGACCTGGTGACCAGCCTGATCCATCTCCTCATCCCCGAACGTTTCTATGGGCAGATTCCGCCCTGGCGCCAGCGAGGAATGCGCGCGTTGGTGGAGCTAGCCCTTGCGATCAGGAAGATGCTTGACGATGTGGCCTCACTTGTGCGCCGCCCATGGCAAAAAAAGGCGGCGTAGTCCGCTATCCCATTACTCGTGCCCCTGAAGTGAAACGCCACCCTGAAGCCCCTCCCCCGATGGGGGAGGGGTAGGGGAGAGGGCCTACGCCCCCTTGTTCGCCAGCATACGTTCCAGCGCCATCTTTGCCCAGCGCGCCGTCTCCTCATCCACGCTGACCTGGTTGATCACGCGCCCGGCCACCAGCTCCTCCAACACCCAGGCAAGATACGCCGGATGGATGCGATACATGGTGGAGCAGGGGCAGACGATGGGATCGAGGCAGAAAATCGTCTTGTCGGGATGTTCGGCTGCCAGCCGTTTCACCAGGTTGATCTCCGTGCCGACCGCCCAGACGCTTCCGGCGGGCGATTGCTCAATCGTCTTGATAATGTACTCGGTTGAGCCGTTCTCATCCGCCGCCTCCACCACAGCATGCTGGCACTCCGGGTGAACGACCACGCGCACGCCGGGATAGTCGCGTCGCGCCTGGGCGATCTGCTCCACCGTGAACCGCTGATGCGTCGAGCACCACCCCTTCCACAGGATTACCTTCGCGTCGCGCAACACCTGGTCGTCTTCGATGCCACCGAAGTCGAGCCGCTGATTCCAAACGGCTATCTGCTCCTCAGGGATACCCAACGCCAACGCCGTGTTGCGTCCCAAGTGTTCGTCGGGGAAGAACAACACACGCCGCCCGCGCGCGAACGCCCAGCGCAACACCTGCGCTGCGTTCGACGACGTGCAGACGATGCCGCCGTTGCGCCCGCAGAACGCCTTCAGGTTCGCGGCGGAGTTCATATACGTGACCGGAATCACCGCCTGCAATCCGTCATCTGTCGGCTCGTCCCGATAGAGATCGTCAAGCGCCGCCCAGCATTCCTCGACCTCAGCGATGTTCGCCATGTCGGCCATCGAACACCCGGCGGCTGGATTCGGCAGGATGACTTGCTGATGCGCCCCGCTGAGGATGTCGGCGCTCTCGGCCATGAAATGCACGCCGCAAAATACGATATAGTCAGCCTCCGGGCGCGACGCTGCGTACTGCGCCAGCTTGAATGAGTCGCCCCGCGCGTCGGCGTAGGTGATAATCTCATCGCGCTGATAGTGATGCCCCAGGATCACCAGCCGCTCGCCAAGCGCAGCCCGCGCCGCGCGGATCCGCTGATCCAGCTCCTCTGCGCCCATCAGCGCATACTCTCGCGGAATGCGATCGGCTCGCTCGGCCCCCGCATGACGCCCCCTATACAGCCCTGTCTGCCCAGCGCCAACACGTCCGACAAGCGATCCCTCTCCCTCTGGGGGAGGGGTAGGGGTGGGGGCACGTTCGCGCCACTCCACCAACGTCGGCAAAATACGCCGCTCCGCACTCTCGTCGCACGTCGCGCCATCCGCCATTGTGCTGTTTACCGTCTTCACATCTATTGCCATGTCTGCCACTCTCAATCTCTCTTGAGTCCGCGCAGGCGGACTTCGTGGCGTAGCCCCTAGGCGCGATTTCAATCGCCCGCCGGTCTCGCGTGTTCATGCGCCCGCTCTCACGCCTCCGCCAATCCACGCCCGCCGGTCTCGCGTGTTCAATCGCCTACCCTACTCATCAAACTCCAGCGACACATCGAAGTTCGGGGCCGAATGGGTCAGCGCGCCCAACGAGATCAGGTCTACGCCGGTGGACGCCACTGCCGCCAGCTTCGCGCGATCCGTCCCAATACCGCCTGACGCCTCGATGATCGTTTGCGGCGCACGCTCACGAATCATCGCTACGTTAGCGTGCATCCGCTCGATTGACATATTATCCAGCAGGATCGCGTCCGCGCCCACATCCAGCGCCTCACGTACCTGCTCTTCGGTTTCACATTCCACCTCGATGCGCAGCAGATGCCCCGCTGTCGCCCGTGCTCGCAGTACCGCCGCCGTTACGCCGCCAGCCGCCGCGAGATGGTTGTCTTTGATCAGCACGCCGTCATCCAGTCCCGAGCGGTGGTTACGCGCCCCGCCCATCCGCACGGCGTACTTTTCCAGTGCGCGTAGCCCTGGCGTCGTCTTGCGGGTATCCACAATCACGGCGCGCGAACCAGGTACATCTTTGATAGCCGCCACGCATTGCGCGGCCAGCGCCGCAATGCCTGAGAGCCGCCCCAAAAAGTTGAGCGCCGTGCGCTCCGCCGTCAGCAGCGCCCGCGCATTGCCCTGCACGGTAGCCAGTGTCGCGCCTGCCTCCACCTGCGTCCCATCGGGAACCACCAGCCTGACGCCCACCTGTGGATCGAGCAGCCGGAAGACCAGCGCCGCCATCGGCAAGCCCGCGATAACACCACCTTGCCGTGTGACGATGCGCCCACTGGCCTGAGCGTTGGTGGGGATGGTCGCCTCGGTCGTCACGTCGCCGCGCCCGATGTCTTCCGCAAGCGCCCGCCGCGCAAGCTCCACATCAAAGACCGGATCGAAGCCTGCAAACGAGATCGTCTCATCATGTTCAGGCATTGACATGAGTGGCCTCCTTTGCCCTCACGCTTGCGGCGTAGTGAACGCCATAGAGCAACGTATGCTGTCCGTCGCGGTTGGCGTCGCGGTTGGGATAATCCGCGCGGTAGTGGCCGCCACGGCTCTCTGTGCGGGCCAGCGCGGCTGAAGCGATCAACTGCGCCACCAGCAGCATATTCGCCGTCACCGGATCGCATATTTCTCGTTCTGCCAGCGCCCGCAACTCGTCGAGCGCCGTTGCCAACCCCTGCGCATCCCGCCGCAGCGAAACCCGCTCCCACATGGTTCGCTGTATCGCCTGGCGCGCAACCATGTTGATCGGCGCAGCCAGCCGTGTGTGAGGAACAATGGGCGCAACCTCAGTCAGCCACTTTCCGGGCAGAGTGGGCGTGGTTGGCCACTTCTTCTCTCCCCCTTCCCAGTATGGGAGAGGGGCAGAAGGGGTAGGGGAGCCCCCCAGCAATCTTGCCAGCCTTCGCCCAAACACCAGCCCCTCCAACAGGGAATTGCTGGCGAGCCGGTTCGCGCCGTGAACGCCCGTACAGGCAACCTCGCCAATCGCATAGAGGCCAGGGAGGGTCGTGCGCGCCCAGGTATCCACCGCGACGCCGCCCATGAAGTAGTGCGCGGCTGGCGCGATGGGGATGAGATCATGCGCGAGATCAAGACCGTAACGCTGGCAGGCGGCGGTGATCGTCGGGAAGTGATGGTAGACTTTCTCAGCGGGCAGATGGCGCATATCCAGGTAGGCGTAGGCCGCGCCCTCGGCCAGCATCTCGCTCAGGATGGCGCGCGCGACGACATCACGCGGGGCAAGTTCGGCGTCGGGATGGTAGCGTGGCATGAAACGTTCACCTGCGTGGTTGAGCAAACGCCCACCCTCGCCGCGCGCCGCCTCGGAGACTAAAAACGGCTCACCAGCGCTATCCGGGGGAACCAGCACGGTCGGATGAAACTGCGCGAACTCCAGATCGGCCAGCGCCGCGCCCGCCCGCCATGCCAGCGCCATGCCGTCGGCGGTTGCCCCGACGGGATTGGATGTGCGCAGCCATAAACGCCCGGCCCCACCGTTCGCCAGAATCACTCCATTGTCGGCGTGGAATCGCGTACCCGTTCCATCCGTGGCTGCTCCATCCTGGTCGCAAACCAGCGCATCCACCCCAACGCAGACACCATCCTCCACGACCAGTTCAAGCGCCAACGTTCGCTCATAGACGGTGATATTTGATCGCTGGCCAACGGCGGCCACCAGCGCCCGCTCAATCTCAGCTCCCGTCGCGTCACCATGCGCATGCAACACACGGCGCCTGCTGTGCGCCGCTTCCAGCGTCAGGTCGTAGCGTGTCGCCAGTTCGTCAGGCGTGTTGCCCTCAGCAGAAATGTCGGCGCCATCGCAGCGTGGATCGAACTCGGTTCCCTGCGCGATCAGCCAGGCGACCGCCTCACGCGCCTCGTTCAGCATGGCGCGCGCCGCCGCCTCGTCAACCAATCCTGCCCCCGCCGTGATGGTATCGCGCAGTTGCAGATCGGGATCATCATCTGGCCCGACCGGCGCGGCCAGCCCGCCCTGCGCATAGCGGGTGTTACTCTCGCCAAGCGCAGCCTTTGTCAAAAGGGCAATGCGCCGCATAGAGGGCAGACTCAGCGCCAGGGAAAGCCCCGCGACGCCCCCGCCGATAATCACATGATCATAGTGAGAGGAAAGCATGGAAGGATAAGGATGCGCCCGATCATCTCTGCTATCTCTATCCGTTGCGTCCTCGCCCTTCCTCGCCACTGAGGGGATGATGGGCTCGGCCATTGCCTTACTCCTTTGCCGTTGTTTGGCGTTCATTGGCCTGGTTGGTGTCGGCGGCGTCTCCGCTGGCGCGAGTTAGTGTTTAGTGTACGCTATACACTAACTCGTTGTGAGGCAGATTATACCACGTCAACGTGAAGATGACAATAGAGCGCAGGAACCAGGCGACAGCCAAACGGGTTAGCTCTTTGGGCCTACTTCATTCGCTTGTTCAGATGTTTCTTTTCCCTTGCGATAGGTGTACGTTGTATACTATATGGGAGTATCTGTCTGTCGCAGGACGATATGCGCAGAGCTTTGGAAATATCTGCGCGCTCTCATCCCAGGCGCTTCATCCTAATTGTGTGCTAGATTGTGTTTTGCGGATGTTCTGGCCAGCATTCTGCTTCTTGTTTCATGCTGGCTGCGCTTCCCACTTTGCGCCGCTAGAAAAGAGAACTGTATGACCGATGAGCACAGAAGCGCCGACGGCGCTACAAGCATTCCCACTACTGCGGCGCTCCCCTTGATTCCCCTGACAAAGCCTGCCGTTGGCGAAGAGGAGGCGCAGGCGGCGGCTGATGCAGTGCGTTCAGGCTGGCTGTCTGAAGGTGAGCGAGTCGCCGCATTCGAACGCGCAGTCGCCGAGCGCGTTGGCGCGACCTATGCCGTCGCAGTCAGCAGTGGCACGGCGGCGCTCCATCTTGCGCTCCTCAGCGCAGGCATCCGCCCAGGCGATGAAGTGATCCTCCCCTCGTTCGGCTCCATTTCCACTGTCAACGCCGTCGCCTATGTTGGCGCGCGTCCCGTTTTTGTCGAGATTGACCAGCGCAACTACGATATGGCTCCCATGATGGTAGAGTCTCTGATCACCTCGCGCACCCGCGCCATCATGCCAGTGGATTACCTGGGCGCGCCAGCGGCGTTGGCGCCAATCGCGGGCATTGCGCGGCGTTTTAATATCCTTCTGATCGAAGACGCCTCCTCGGCGATGGGAGGAACCTATCGTGGCAAACCCATTGGTGGTGTCAGCCCAATCACCTGCTTCAGCTTCTCTCAGAGCCGCATCATCACCACTGGCGAGGGTGGCATGCTGGTCACGAACGAGCGCGAGATCGCCTTGCGCGCCCAGCGGCTTCGCTCACAAGGTATCGGACATGGCGACGCGGCGCCACCCCAAACGCATGCAGGCGACGCGCTGCTCGACGAACCGTATGAGGAACTTGGCTACAGCTATCGTCTGACGGACGTTCAGGCGGCGATTGGCCTTGCCCAACTCAACAAGCTCAATGATATCCTTGCCCAACGACGCGCGCTCGCCCACCGCTATAACGAATTGCTCAGCAATGAGCCAGGGGTGACGATACCCTATTCATCCGCGCACGCGCCACATACCTATCAGAGCTACTGCTTGCGGCTCGATCCGCGCCAGACGCCCCCGCGCTCGTTCATCATCGAACGGATGCGCGCACGTGGTGTCGTCACCCAACGCGGCGGCGTGACTGTCCATGAGGAGCCATTCTACATCGCACGGCTTGGTCGTGTCTCACTGCCATTTTCCGAGCAGGCCATGCGCGAAACGCTGCTGCTGCCGCTCTACGTTGGGATGACGGAGAGTGAGCAAGATCGTGTCGTCAGCGCCCTGCGCGAGGCGCTTAGCGCTGGCCCGCAAAACGATACGCCGAACTATGGCCCATTCGGAGCCTTTGGCTCCTATCCCGGCGGTTTCGCAGGGAGCTATCCCAGCGGCGCGTCTAGCGGAAGCTACGGCTATGGCTCCTCCGGTGAGGGATATGGCAGCGGGCCAACGCAACGTTATCGCAGTTAGCCCCGCCAGTCTCCCTTAGTCCCCGCTAGCTGCACTGCAAGCGCGCCTGGCATTCATCACAGAGCGGAAGGAGCGTCCAGAGGCCGGGCTGGCGGGCGTCGGGTTCGGCAAGCGCCTGAGTGGCCTGCTTCTGACAGACGCCGCAGGGGAGCGGCGTCGCCAGATGGATGTGCGCGGCGCTATCCCATTCGCGCTGTGCGTTCCGCGTCGCGTGCGGCCATGTGGCGTTCTGCGGCGTGTTGCGCGGCGAGCAATTCTTTCGCCGCCGCGAGGTTTGCCCGTGGGACACGCTGGATGCTGCCATCGGCGAGTCTAACTTTATCTTCATATGCCAGTATGTCCTCCTCGATGGCCGATGCGGTCAACCAGTTGCGCAGAGTATGCAGCCAGCCAGTGCGGCGAATTGTTTTTACCTGTTTGTTGTTGAGTGTTGTTGAGTTTTGCATGTGTTTCCTCCTGCGTTGTGCGCCGCCATCTCATTGACGGCCATCATGTTGGTTTGTTGCTCTTCTCGCGATGGAAGAGGAGGTGGCCTTGTTCACCACCAACACTCAGAAGGATACTGGCTACAGATGAAAAACCCTTTAACACAGGATGGGAAAACCTTCATGGGATTTTCTCATACAAGGGGAAGCGCCAGGCAAAATCTCCCCCACACAGGCTTACGGCGTAGGGTTACATGCCAAGAGAGATGATGTGTGTTCAGAGCCAGCCACGGCGCCGGAAATACCAGATCTGGCCCACAGTGATCAGCGCCATCAAGCCAAGCGCCAGCCAGAAGTTAAAACCGGCGTCATGTTCCACCTGTGGCATATGTCCGAAGTTTTGCCCAAACACACCCGTAACAAAGGTAATTGGCAGGAAGATCGTCGCAATGATCGTCAGTTGCTTCATCACCTCATTCAGCCGATTCGAGACAGTCGTCAGATAGACATCCAGCAGACCGCTCATCAGGTCGCGATAGGAATCAAGAATCTCAAAGGCCCGTACCAGGTGATCGCGCACATCTGCAAAATATGGCTCCGCCTCGGTGGGAATGAGATTGCCGGTTCGTATGATCAGTGAGTTTGCCAGTTCCACTTGTGGGCTGATCACCCGTCGCATCAACGCCAGCGACCGTTTGATGCGAAACAGCCGGGCCTGTACGGCGTTCGAGGTATCTTTGACTGTCGTGTTTTCCAATTCATCTATGATGTCGTCGATATCGTCAAGCACAGGGAAATAGCTATCCACCTGCGCATCGAGGATCGCATGGAGCAAATAGGGCATGCCACGTCCCAGAATATTCTCTTTGCCTTCCCCAGTTCGGCAGGCCGCGCGCAGACTGTCGAGCCAGGCCAGCGGGCTGCGATGCGCTGTCACCACAAAGTTGCGCCCAAAGACAGTATCGAGCTTGGGGGTATCCGCCTCGTCGGTCTGTGTATCGAACGCCAGGCTATGCGTTACCAGATAGAAGTAGTCGTCCCCCTCAACGAACCTGGCGCGCTCGTATTCCTCGGCGATGGTGTCCATCGTCAGCGACGAGAGCTTGAAGGTGGTGGTAAGCAGGGCGCTTGCTTCTGTGGGATTCCCCTCGACGTCGAGCCAGATCAAGCTGTTTGGATCATCGAGCGCATCCTCAAGCTCCTGTTGAGAAGGATCAAAGCTGCGCTTGTCATTGCGAGAAATCATCAGGCGCTTTCGCATAGGGCGGTATTCTCCCTGGTATTCTTCAAATACTATTGGACTATTGGTTGGATTGGTGTTCTATGGCGTCCTTTAGGATGCGTCGTGGCCCATCGAGGCGCGTGGTAAGCCATGCGGTGAAGTCGGCAAAGGTGGCGGGAGAGACGGTATGCGCCATTGGATACTCGTGGTAGTCAAGCGCGATCTGCTGGCGTTCGAGCGCATCGCGTGCGGCGCGCCCGTCACCAATACGTATCACCGTATCGGCCACACCGTGCGCCTGAAAGATCGGCAGGCCCGCCGTGCGCTCCGGCGCGACAGCCCAGGGAAGCGCCTGGTGGGGGATGCGTCCGCTCAGCGCGATCACCCCTGCCAGCGTCTCAGGCGTCGTCAGCGCCGTTATCAGCGAGATGATCGCGCCCTGGCTGAAGCCAAGCAGATAGACACGTTCGGGATTCACCGGAAAGCCGACCAGCGCGGCGGTGAGGAACTCGGCGAAGCGACGGCGGCTGGCGTCGAGCTGTTCGACATTGATGAGCGGGCCAGTGGGAGAGAACTCGACCTCAAACCAGCCATAGGCCTCTGGCCCCATTGTCAGCGGCGCACGCACGCTCAAGATCAGCAAGCGTGGGTCAAGCTCCGACGCAAACGAGAACAGATCGCGCTCATTGCTGCCTACCCCATGCGCCATCACCAACACCGGCGGCTTCTCGCTTGGCGCAAGCTCTGTGAGCGGCTGGCGGATGAGGTAGGTCAGCGGAAGGTCTGGATGCGCCTGGGTCGTGGATGGTGTAGACATCGTGCTCGTTCCTTGTTAGGATTGGAATGGGATTGGCGATTTGTACGACAAGACGGCAAGATGGCGGACGAGCTATAGAGCTAGCGCCATCCTAGCGCACATTGGCAAGCAACACTTGAGGGTCGCCAACCTCCACGCCAAGGGTATCCTGCACCCAGGTCAGCGCGCGTTTCACCTGATTGATGTCGCGGGCGCGTTCATCCGGGCGAACGGCGACCATCGCGGCGGTGGCGCCTGTCAGCGCGCCGCCCATGCTCCCTAGCATGCTCAGCACGACAAAACCAAAGCCCAGCGGCAGCACCGACGCGAAAATGCGCACACGTTCGGCGAAGGTCGCGTCGCGTTGGTCTTGAACGCCTGCCAGGTAATCGGAGATAAATCGCACGTATTGGTCTGCGCTGAGTTCGCCCGAAAGCGCCGCAAGCGCCGCCGCGCGCCCCACCTCCATCGCGGGATCACCCAGGCCAAACCCTTCCCACTCGGTCAGCGTCATCCGTGCGCCATCCTGGGTCAGATGCGCTGGAACGGGGTTGCCGTGGCACGGGCGGCGTATCACTGTCGCCCAGAGGTCGCGGTGCGCCTCGATGCGCGCCGTGACAATCGCATGCAGCCGTGTCAACGCCTGAATCAACTGCTGGTACTGCGCTCCGCCATAGGCGCTCTGGCAGGCGTCCCAGGCGGCCTGGGTGCGTCGCCACCATATCGTCGGATCGGCGCTCATGCTCGACGCGACGGAAACCGCGTCGGGCCGCAGATGATGAAGTGTCAACAAGAGAAACAGCCAGCCGTCAACCTGTTGCTCGGTCAGCGGGCCACGCCCCAGGGGTTTACCAGCTGGCTCCTGGTAGACGATCACCGGGCCACCAAGAGCGCCGCCATCCTCGTCGAACAGGAGCAATGGCGCGGCCAGGCCCATCTCGCCGCCCAGCCGTTGTCCCGCCCCCTCGCGGCGCGCTGATTCAATTGCCCCCGGTTCATAGCGTTTGAGGATAATCGCCCCGATGGAGTCAGACGCCTGCGTTCCTTGTGGCGACGACGACGCTGAAGCGCCTGATGAACTCACACGAAAACGCTGCTCGCCTGCGAATGACGCTCGTTGCTGGATGGTGAATGGCTCCGCCAGCCCAGGAATTGAGTGCAGGCGCAAATACTCTTCAATCAGCGTCGCGTTGACTTCGGCCATCGTTCTTCTATCTTCCTCTCAGCCGTTCTCTCATGTCATGCCATGCCATGTCATGTCATGCCATACCATACCGGAGCAGTGCGCCGGTGAGGCTAGTTGACCCACTCATCAAGACCCTGATTGCCCAGGCGCACCGTCGCGTTTGCCGGGCGGGCGGCGCGCTCTTGCAGCGCCTTCTGGGCTTTCTCGTCGCGCCCCACCAGCGAGGGCAGGAACAGCACGATAAAGACAAACACGCCCGCGCCAATGATAGCCGTCTCCCACTGCCATTGGAACCCAGGGTGATAGCCAATCGCTTTGCCAATCACGATCCCAGCCGCCGCCGCCAGGCTGACCAATCCGGCGAGGACACGCGCCAGCGCCACGAGCGGCTCTTTGCGTCGCACCGCCGCAATGCTGAAGTTGATGATAGCGGCAAGAACTCCCAGCCCCGTAATGATATACCAGGTTGCCGTCATAAGTGTTCCTTTCGTTACCTTTCGTTATGTGTCGTTACCCGTCGTTGCTTGAATATCATGCAACTTCGCAGACGCCCTGTCGCTGTTTGAGACATTCCGAGTCTACCATAGTAGACCCCGACATGGCCGCCTTATTCCCTCTCAGTAGGACTTCCTGGCGCCTCGACCGACCCAAAGGCGGCCAGAAGATCGCCGGACGTGCTATGCTTGTTGAGGATAGGCGACGCTGAATTCGTCCGGTTGTCATGTGTGCTACGCTGCGATGCGTACGATATGTATGGTACGTATGATGCGCATGAAGCCTATCTGGAGTGTACACCTGTGGTCATTGTTGGATTGGATGTTGGGCAGGCGCGCATTGGTGTCGCGGTGAGCGACGAACGGGAGACGCTTGCCACGCCGCGCGAGGTCATTCGCCGCCGAAGCAACGCCGCCGCGCTCGACGCCATCCTGCGGATCGTCGCCGCTGAGCAAGCCGGGCGGGTCGTTGTTGGGCTGCCTATCAGCCTGGATGGCGAACTGCATGGGCAGGCGCAGGCCACTCAAGCGTTCGCCGAAAAGCTGCGTGCGCGGCTGGAACCACTCAATATCCCGCTCGTCTATATGGACGAGACGCTTTCCACCGTGCGCGCGGAAGAACTGCTACGCGAGGCGGGCGCCCGCCTCGTGCGCATCCGTGAGCGCATTGACGCGGTAGCCGCCGCTGTCATCCTCCAGGACTATCTGAATGAGCAGGTTGCGCGCCAAAACGTGGCGCGGCGGCGTGCTCAGGTGGAATACGGCGCAGATGCGCCTGAGGCAGGCGAGTTCTAAACAAAAGCAGAGTAAGATAGTGAGATAGATCATCCAGCCATCCAGGGAGAGGCCAAGCATGAAGGTGTTCTGGCGCGTCGTTTTAGTGATCGTGACGCTGATCGTGTTTGTCGTTGGCTTTGTGGGCGCCACCGTCGCCTTCGACATCACCCAGCCGTCGGTCGCAGGCTCTTCGCAGCAAATCCGCTTTGTTGTCTACAAAGGTGATACCACGGCATCCATAGCAGATCGCCTTCAGCAGGTTGGCTTGATTCGTAACGCGCTGCTCTTCCGGCTCTGGGCGCGCTACCGCCATCTGGATCGCGGGATCGAACCTGGCGTTTACTTCCTCTCGCCAGGGATGACAATGGATCAGATTATCCTCAAGCTGCAAAACGGCATCCCTGATGTCGTCAAAGTCACCGTGCCCGATCCCTTACGTGTGACGCAATATCCCAGCTATATCAACGGCCTACCTAACTTCAGCGCCAAGACGTTCCTGAGCATCACCAAGACAGGCGTCGAGCCGAACGGAACACCACTCTGGCAAAAATACTGGTATGTCGAGAAGCCGCAGCCTCATGTCGTCTGGGCGCTTGAGGGCTATCTCTATCCCGACACGTACGAGTTCGACCGCACCGCCGATGCGACAACAGTGGTGGAGACAATGCTCAACGAGCTTGGCTACCAGCTTTGCCCTGGCCCTGCCAGCCAGCCCGACGCATACATCTTCAACAAAGCGCAGTGCAAGGCGCACGCCATCACCGTCAACGGCCAAAACATCTTCACGGCGATGGAGCAAAGCTACTCCACCACCGACGATACGCTTGCGCTCTATGACACGCTGATCATCGCCTCATTGACGGCGCGCGAGATCAACAGCTATAGCGACGCGATTGGTGTGGCGACGGTCTATCACAACCGCTATCTGGCGTATGTGGCGTTGCAGAATGGGCAAACGCTGGGCGATACGCAGGGCTACATGGGATCTGACCCCAGCGCCGAATACGCGCGCGATACCGACACCCCGCCGACGAACGGCAAGTGGTGGACGGCATGCGCTGTGCAATGCACCTATGTTGATCCTGAGAGCTTCTACAATACCGAAGCGCCAGGGCAAGACTCTACCCAACCGTCCGCCAACCATCCTGGTCTACCTCCTGGCCCAATCGCCGCGCCAGTGTTGCAGGAGATCACCGCCGCCGCCGCGCCACAGAGCGAGACGAAGTTCCCGTACTTCTACTTCGTCAGCGACAAATGCGGCAAGATTTACTACGCCACCGACTACAACGACTTCATAAACAACGTCGAACCCAAGCAGTATACCGGAAGCTGCTAGGCCGCCGTTCGCGTTCCACGGCGTATGGCCACAATGGGCTGCCAGGAACTACAAAGGACGCCTGGTAGCCCCTACGCGCATGGGTGTATGGGTGTAGGCCCATACGCTATAATAGCTAGGATGTTGATCGAAGAGCAGCGAAGCGAGCATGAAATGGCGATAGAGGCTGAGGAATCGGCAAGGACAGAGCAAGCGGATGTGAAGATTGAAACACCAGCCGCTACACGTACGCTTACCCATGGAGAACTTCTCATTGCCTGGCTGCCCACACTGCTCACGCCTGCCGGGCTGCGCGCCTGTTTCGAGACGGCGCTGATCGCGCTGGGGTTTGTCGCTCAGTGGTTTCTGCTGCCGCATACCATCATCAACGGCGGCTACGATGGCCAGGTGCGCTATCGGATGATGGAGAACCTGCTGATACATGGCTACCTCGATAACTCGCGCTATTCGATCTACGGCCCGATCTTCTCTGCGCCGCTCTGGTTCCTGAGCCATTTCGCCCAGACGCCCGACTACTGGTTGGGGCGCTACAACCTGATTCTGTTGGCGCTTGCCTGTTGCGCGCTCTACTGGCTGTTGCGCGATCACCTGGATCACACGACGTTGCGCATATTCCTGCTGCTGATGGTGGTCGCCTCGATGTTCCCCAACCATATCGAAACCTACTACGGTGAGACCTTCACCGCGCTGATGGTCGCTGTCGGGCTGGCGTTTGTCATGTTTGGGCGGCGTTGGGGCTGGGGGGCGGTTGTGCTTGGCGTGGCAAGCGCGCCAGCCACTCTTGCCGGGCTGATCTGCGTGGTCGCCAGGTGGATGCTCACGACTCGCCGCCTGCGTCTGCTAGGAGTGGTTCTCGCGGTAGGGATATTGATCGTGCTAGAAAATTGGGTGCGGCGCGGCGGGCCGTTTACCACCGGCTATGAGCATGACGCAGGCTTACAGACGCTCGCGCTCTTCTCTGGCAGGTCGGGGTTTAGCTATCCCTTCCTATTTGGCGTGCTCTCTATCCTGCTCTCATTTGGCAAAGGCATCTTCTACTACATGCCGGGACTCCTGTTGCCCGTGCGCAGCCGCCTGATGGCCTTGAAGACCGGCTCCGCCAAAACGGAAGACGCCGCCCGCCGACTTGTGACACTGCATAGCCTGTGGCTCTGGTTTGTGGTGGGGTTGGTGGCTATCTATGCGTCGTGGTGGGCCTGGTATGGTGGCTGGTTCTGGGGACCACGCTTCTTCTTGATCGGCTGCGTTCCGGCCTCGTTTGCGCTTTCCCTCTGGCTGCGCCAGCGCGATCAGACGCTCCTTGCCAACTTGATTACGCTGGCCGTGCTGATCGTCGCCGTCTGGGTGGGGATGGACGGCGCGGTCTTCCAGCAGACGGATCTAGGCACAATGTGCCGCGCCAATGGCTATCGCTACGAAACAATGTGCTTTTACACCCTCGATTACGGCGCGCTGACCCACCCCTTGATCCTTCTGTTCCTGTTTGGCTTCTCGCAGAAGTTTATCACCGACGAGGCGCTCACCCTGAGCTACGCCATCTACATGGTGTATGTCGGTCTGGTTTTCATCTATCTTGCGGCGCCGCTCGCCTGGCGAATCGCCCTGCAACTCCGCGAACAGACCTATCGCTGGCTTGGCGTCTATGTAAGACGTGACGCCTGGCGGCTATGATCGCGCCGGGCGTTTTGTTTATTTCGAAATGCGAAAGACGAGTTCAGTAGCAAACTCGAAGCGTGTGATTGACCACCCAGCGTCCTCCACCAGGGCGTAGAACCCGGCTTCATAGTTCTCTACCATGCCCTTTGCTTTTCCCCCGACGCTACGGGCAGGAAACGAGACGAGGATATGGTCGGCATGCACACTCTCTAACAGTCGCCTGCCAGCCGATTTATCAATCTGTTCCAGGCAGGGAAGCGCCTTCAAGATGAACGCTACGTCAGCGTGCTGATCCGGCGTCGCCTGGATGATGTCAAGAACGGCGCCAGCGCCGCTGAAGCGCCTGTTTCCCTGTGCACGCGCAAAGGCGGAAAACTCAGCGAAAAACCCGTTGAGAAAGTCCATCATGTCGGTATAGATGTCGTATGCGAAGTAGGTCGCGTGATCCGCAAGGGGTATCCAGCAGAGCGACAATGGGTTCAGCCCACAGGCAAGATCGAGAACGCGAGCGATGGGGCCAAGCCCGGCCAGGGTGGCGCCATAGAGCTGGTCGAGGATGGGCAGTCGCTCACGAGTCGAGGTATGGGCCGCCATGATCTGGCGGCATACCGACCGTATCTGCTCTTCATCACCGGACTGAAAGGCGCTCGTCAACTGGGCGAGCCAGGCGCCATAGTGTGTGGCGCCTGGCAGGTACATGCCCGCCACCTGATGCAGCTTGTTTTTCGTTGCTTTCACGGCGTCCTTCAAGCTGCGCCCTTTAGCCAGCTCTTTCGCGCCGATAGTTCGCACCAGATCAGGACTCAGGCGCCGGTACTTTGCGGACGCAAGTACCATCGTCACCAGTTCCTTGATAATATCACTGCGCGGCTCCATAGGACGCTCCTGCGATCTGCGTCAGGTGTGACATGAATTCGAGGTTGTGTATCGTCGCCAACCGCGCAAAGAGGCTGTCCCCCATTTTGAACAAATGATGTAGGTATCCCAGGGAGAAGCGCGCGCAACAGGGGCAACTACATCTGGGCGAGATTGGTTTGTCAGACCTGATATGTTTGGCGTCGTTGATGTAGACGAACGAGAACCAGTCATCCTGTTGTCCGGGGTGGAGTTCCGTCAAAGGGGATGTGAGCGCATAGAGCCTACCATGCCGGGCGTCCCTGGTAGGCATCGCGCTGTCAAACATTTGGTAACCGAGCCAGATACATTCGAGAATGTTATGAGGATGCCCAACTCCCAGTGCGTGCATCGGGAACTGCTGCGGAATGATCTCTCGTGTGTAGGCAAGCAGGTCACTGAGGAGGTTGTTCTGGCTGTCCAGCGGCCACCCTCCGTAACCAAACCCATCAAACCCGATCTCCAGCAGCGCATCGGCGCAACGCTTGCGTAGTTCCTGAAAACCACCGCCCTGGATCACTCCAAACAGGAGGGGACGTGGCCGACTGGCGTCCTTTCGTTGACTAATGATGCGCTCGAACTCGTCTTTGCACCGTCTGGCCCACTTGATCGTTCGTTGCACGGCGAGTTCCTGCTCAGCATAGGGAGCGTCCACATGGGTACACTCGTCCAGACAGATCGCTATGTCGGTGTCGAAACGCAACTGTAACTGCATGGCCTTCTCCGGTGAGAGGATGACTTTCTTCCCGGAGCCTTCTGGATGCAAGACAATACCATTCTCCGACATGCTCCCATACTTCGTATTTTGTCGAATGAGCGAATAGGCTTGGAACCCACCAGAGTCGGTCACAATTGGCTTGGGCCACGCGGCCATGCGGTGCAGACCGCCAAGAGCGCGTACCACCGAAGAACCGGGCCGCTGCATCAGGTGGAAGGTATTCATGACCAGCGCAGGGACATGACATCTCTCCAAATCCGCCGAGTCCACTGATCGAACGAATCCATACGTGGCGTCCGGCAGAAACGCCGGAAAGTTCAACTGCCCGTATGGAAGCGCGATGGCGGCGGGCGTCTTATTCATCATCATCCCCCACAGCAGCGTTTTGACTGCTCCTACGTGGACTCTGCTCTGCGCCTGCAATCACGAGGACGTATTCTCCCCTCGGTTGCGTGCAAGAAGCTAACACCTCGGAGAGTTTGCCCCGCTGGACGAGTTCAAAGACCTTTGTCAGATCATTTGCCAGCGCGCACAGACGGTCTCCATACACTTCGATGGCATCGCGGAGCAACGCCTGAATCCTGTACGGACTCTCATAGAAGATGAGCGTATGTACCGATTCCTTGTCTACTTCCAGAAACGTGCGGCGCTTGCCAGGTTTGCGTGGGGGAAACCCACGAAAGGTAAATGAGTGGACGGGCAATCCCGACAAAACGACTGCCATGATCAACGCTGTTGGCCCCGGTATCATCGTCATGTCTATGCCCTCTTGAATGCACTGGCGAACCAAAGTAAATCCGGGATCTGAGATGCCTGGCGTCCCTGCGTCTGTCACCAACGCAACCGACTTGCCCTCTGCAAGCAACTCCATGATTCGTTGGCCTGCTCGCTCCTCATTATGTTCATGGAAAGAAAGCTGACGCTTTGCAATGCCGAAGTGCGCCAGAAGGATACCTGTCTTCCGCGTATCCTCACTGGCGATCACATCAACAGCGCGCAATGTGTCGAGCGCGCGAACGCTCATATCGCCCAGATTGCCGATTGGTGTTGCGATGATATAGAGCATGCGTCATCTCCTTGGAAGGAACCGTACTTGTATCTTATCACCTCCTCTCGCTTCACCTCTCACGCCAACGCTCACGCATCAGAACCCAAGCAGACATTGGTCCCCTGTGCCATTTTTCTGATTGACCGATCCAGGCGCATATGCTAGGCTGGTTGTGTTCGTTTGGTGTTCGTTCTTGCTCCAACAGAGCAATCTGTTGGCGCGATGGTCGTTCGTGGATCGTTCGTGGATCGTTCGTGGATCGCCAGTGTGTGTTGAAAGGGGACGGAAAACAAAAGATGCGGCGGCGACTCTTTGCTATCCGGCGTATTCCTCGCCCTCTCGTGGGCGCCATCATCCTGGTGGCGCTGGTTGGCGTCTCGCTGGGCGCTTTTGCGTACTTCTCGCTGGCGGCTGGCGGCCCTTTTGTTCACCCGCGCGTTGCCACCCTGGTGAAGCGTGCGCCCAATGTCTTTCGTAACGCTGGTGGGCTGATTCCCCAGCCAGCCGTCCCGGTGGACGGCACGCTGGGAATGAGTTCCAATCAGGGGTCGCCGGGGAATGTGGTCTATCTCGCCGCGACGGGCTATACTCCCAATGAGCTTGTGCAGCCCATCTGGAACTACGGTGGAACGGGGGCGGTCATCCCGCAAAACAGCTTTTACGAGTTCAACCCCATCGCCACCGCAGATAGCACAGGAACCATCCATACGAGCTTCTGGGTACCTGAGTATGCGGCGGGAACGTATACCGTCGCAGCGGTAGGCGAAACCAGCGGCGTCGTGCGCAAGGCCAGCTATACGGTTGTCCCTGAGATTGATATGGGAACCTACATCGGCCAGCCGGGGACGACCATGCGCTTCACCGGCTGGGGCTTCGGCGCGGCTGAGGCGATCAAAGTCTATTGGAACTATACCGGTTCCGGTACAGGAACGTTGATCTTCCAGGCGTCAACCGACCACGAGGGCTTTTTCTATAACCGCACGTATACCATCCCTGCTGGAACGACAGCGGGAACCTATACCGTCGCCGCCATCGGCCAGACGACTGGCCTGATCGCCAAGAACCTCTTTACCGTTGGAACACTCAACCCTGGCGAACTGGCGCGCGTTGGCGACTGGACGAACTTTGGCTTTGACCAGCAAAATACCCGCATGAACCCCTACGAGACGACGATCAGTCCGGCCAATGTCAATACGCTGGCTCCCAAATGGAAAGTTCCCCTGCCCACCGGCGCCCGTGTCATCGCCTCGCCCGTAGTGGATAACGGTATCGTGTTGATCGGCTCGGTTGGCGGCACAGTCAGCTCGTACTACGCCAGCAACGGCGGCCTACGCTGGGTGTTCTATGCGCCTGGGCCGGTCTATGGCACGCCCACCATTGTCGGCGGCATTGCCTATTTTGGCTCGGTCAACATCCCCGGCGAGAGCCGCATTGGCAACTATGCCTTTGCCATCACCGTCGCCACCGGACAACTCGTCTGGGATAACTACCTGCCCAACGGTGGTGAATGGGTACCCCCGTTGGTGGCGAATGGCTACGCGGTGTTTTCGTCAGCCGGGAAAGAAGGAGTCAACGGCGGCGAAAGCGCCTACGATGCGTTGACTGGCGCTCCCCTGTGGAGCTTCGCGACACCCTATGGCATCTGGGCGCCCGCCACGCTTGGCCCCGGCGGAACTGATATTTTCCAGCCGACCGGCAACCCCTGCTACGAGAACAGCGCAACACCAGGCGATGGCTGTTCTGGCTATCTGCTCGATCTCGATGCAGCGACGGGCGCCATCAAGTGGAGCCTCCACTTCCCTGACCTCACCGGTGATGACGATGTGCCAACGGCCCCGACGTACTACAATGGCGAGTTGTTTGTCGGCGTGAAAAATGGCATCTTCTACTGCCTGAACGCCAGTAACGGAAACATCATCTGGCAGTACGACACCGGCCAGCGCGGTGATAATGGCATTTATTCAAGTTCCGCGATGTATAACGGACTGCTCTACTTTGGCAGCGGCGACTCGCGTGTGCATGCGGTCTCGCTGTCGAGCGGCGCGCTCCAATGGTATTTCGCGGCGAAGTCGCTTGTCACCTCATCGCCAATCTTCGCCAACGGTGTCGTCTATGTCGGCAGCGAAGACCACTATCTCTATGCGCTCGACCCCACCACAGGCGCATTGCTGTGGAGCTATAACACTGGTGCGCCGGTCTGGTCGTCGCCGATTGTCTCGCATGGGGTGATGTACATCGCCGACGGCGCGGGCAATCTCTATGCCTTCACCCCCAATGGTCAGTAGAGCGCGACGAATCCGATCCCCCTTCCCATAGATGGGAAGGGGGTGGGGGTAGGCGCCGTTCGCTATCCAAAGAGACGGGTGAGCGCCAGGAACCCCCAGAGCATGCCAAAGAACAGGAAGACCGGCGCGGCATAACGCAATCGGCCTGCCAACAGTATTGGCGCGCCAAGCATAAACGAGTCGGAGAGCGCCCGCAGGAACGCCCAGTCGTCTACCCAGACGAGGGGTGTCAGGCAGAAGCTCAGCGCAATGAATCCGCACCAGGCGATGCGCTGAAAAATGGGCGCCTGAGTGATACGCAGGCTAACGCCAACAAAGAAGACATAGATCAGAATAAACAACTGCTCGACGTAGTGCAGGCGTTCGAAGCGGTTTTTCAGCAAGACCGCCTGCCCAAACAGTTGAGCGAAACCTCCAAATGGCACGCCAAGATTGCCGGAGCCACTGGCGAACGCCGTTTCCTTCCAGATGAGCAAGAGGATGCCCTGCCAAACGACGAACACCGCCAGAGGTATGACGCTGAAAAACCACGGCATGGCGAACGCATCGAGCCACGCAAGAGGCGTCTCACCGGGATGGCGCTGCCGATACCTCTGATAGATCAGGCCAATGAGCCAGAGAAGTAGGGCGGCGCCTGCTACCAGCACAATGGTCTCGCGTGTGAGGATCGCCAGTGTCAGCGCGATGGTCGCCGCCGTGAAGCGTTTCCGATGGACGAAGTAGAGGCTGGCGACCAGCAGTAATCCGGCAAGCGGCTCGGCGAGGTCGCGCGCGACACTCAACACAAAGCCGGGATAGAACGGCGCCACCAGACCCCACAGCGCGTGGCGGCCCAGCAGACGCACATAGCGTGCGAAAACATAGCCTAGCGCGATCAGGGCCAGATAGTTGACGAGAATCATCATAACGGGAACCAGCGGCGCCTGCCCAAAGGAGAACAGCCAGACCACCAGCGGATACAAAATACGTTGTTCTCGATATGATGGGCGATCCAGCCTGACGCCATAGGCCGTCTGGCGCGTGTCAAAAGGATTGAGCGCGAGCCGATAGAAAAATTGTCCGTCGTAGCCCGCCCCATGCTCCACTGCAAGCCCCCTGGGCGCCGCCGCTATGTTGACGTACCGCGCGCCCGCCAGGATGAACGCCGATGGATTGCCTACGATGGCTAGCCGCGCGAGAATAAACACGCCATACGCGACGGCGACGATAAGCGCACAGAGAAACGCCGAATCCGCATACTTGCCTAAATGAACCATGCGTAACCGCATGACAACCCTCCCTATTCCACTCCCTTGTCCCATCTATTTGGTCTATTTGGTCTACCTGTCTACACAATTTTACGTATGGAATGTTACGCATCCTCACGTGAAACCGCCAAAAGTTCCTGATGGACGGAAAAGGCTACCCATTTCCGCTTTTGCCCGCGTCTGATAGATCGAAGAGTATAGACCCCAAAGAAATTTCATCAGACTCGTCATCTGATCTCGCTAGTCCCGAAGGGTATGGCGCGCATGCGGATTTATCGGATTAACCTGAGCAACATCAAAAGCTATCGCAAAGCAACCATCCATTTTGAGCCTGGAACTACAGCTATCCGCGGGCAGAACGGCGCGGGGAAATCTACCCTGCTCGAAGCGATTGGCTTCGCGCTCTTCGACCATTCCCCCTATAAACAACAGGCTCAGCTTGTGCGCGAGGGCGAGCGCGTCGGCCAGATCACCGTTGCTTTTCAATCCGCCTTTGATGACCGCGCCTATGAGGTGGTGCGCCGCATTGGCGCCTCGGCTGACTGGTATATCTATGATCCTCAATTGGGTGAGCGCGTGGTGGAGCAGCACGCCGATGTAGAAGCCTTCCTGCGCCGTCATCTGCGTATCGAGGGCGAGATTACGCTGGATTCACTCTTCAGCGATGCGCTTGGCGTACCGCAGGGAACGTTTACCGCCGACTTTCTGATGACGCCCGCCAACCGACGTAAGAAGTTCGACACGTTATTGCAGGTGGAAGATTACGCCAAAGCCTTCGAGAAGCTCGGCGCAACCGGGCGATACCTCAAAGAGCAGATGGTGGCGCAGGATCACCGCATTGACCTCCTGGAACGCGAAACGGGTCAACTCGACGCCTGGCGTGAGCAACTGACCGCTAAGCGCGCCCGCGAACGCGAACTGATCGCTGAGATCAGTGAACTGCAACGCGAAATGACACAGAGCGAGGGCCGCCGCGAGGAGCTTCGTCAGTACGAGGCGCTCGTCGCCCAACGGGCAGCCGCCGCCCAACTGGCGCAGGCCGCTTTTCAAGCCGCCGAGGCGCGCGCCAACGATGCACAGGCGCGCTACGCCGAGGCGCGCTACGCCGTTACAACGCTGGCGGCCACGCGCGCCGACTACCTTGCCTATCAGGAGGCCGAGACGCACCTGGCGGCCAGCCGCACGCGCGCTCATGCTCGCGACGAGCTACGCAACCGACGTCATGCCTGCCAGCGTCAGCGCGACCTCGCCGAGCGCGATTCGGCGCATGCAAGCGAACTGCTGGCGCAGGCGCAAGCCGCCGCCACCCGCATCGCCGAATTGCATCCGTTGGTTCTTCAGCAATCGGATCTCGAACGCGCCCGCGACCACGCCCACGAGCAGGCGCAACAACTGGTGAATGCGCAGGCGGCGCTGAAACGCGCGCAGAAGGAGATTGACGCGACTCAGGGAGAGATCGCCAGCGTCGGACGTGACATCACCCGGCTCGAGGCGCTGCGTCCGGTGGCAAATCGGCTTGAAGAGCGCAGCACCCGGCTCGAAGCGGCCCAACAGGCGGCGGGCGCCCAGGCTCAGCGTGCGCGCCGCTTGCAAGCCATCGCGCAGGAGATCACGATGGCGACAAAGGCGCAGAAGAGCGCGCAGGCCAACGTGATGAAAGCTCAGGAGGCTATCGAGAAAATCCGGCGATACGCTGCGCTGGCAGCGGAAGCGCCCGAACTTGAACAGCAACAGAGCGAACTTGACCGGCGTGTGCGCGCATTGGAGACCACCCGTGCGCATCACGAGCAGTCGCGCGCGCTCTCAGGTGGCGGCAATTGTCCCTTCCTACGCGAACCCTGTAAGAACATCCGCGAACGCAATGCCGATAGCCTGACCGTCTACTTCGACCGCCTGATCGCTGAGTGTGATGAGAAGCTGGCTCCCCTACGTGAGGAGCTGGCCGCCCTCGTAAAACGACTAGATGGCGCACGCACGGCGCGTGAGTATTATGGACGGTTGGATACATATCAGCAAAACCTTGACGCTGCACAGGAGGCCGAGGCCAGCGCGACAGAGCGCCTGGACACCCTCAACGCCGAACGTGATGCGCTCGAAGGCGAAGCGGCGGCTGTGTCTGGCGCGGGTGTGCTTGCCGAGGCAAAGCGGCTCTATGACGAAAGCGCCGAGGCCGACAAGCAGTTGAGCGCGCTCGCCACCCAGCGCGACCGCCTGGCGCGCGCCACCGAGCGACTCGACACCCTCACCACCGACGCGGCGGGCTATGAGCGGCAGATCGAAACGCTGGCGCAGGCGCCCCAGCAGGAACGCGAAGCTAGCCAATCGCTCAAAACGCTTGGCGACCCGCGCGCCGAGGCGCTGGCGCTGGCTCAGGTGGCTGGCAAGCACGCCGAGGCGCTGGAGGCGCTGGCCAGCGCACAAAAGGCATTGGCCGCCTGCGCCGAAGAACTGGCGCGCCTCGATGAGGCGCTTAACCCCTTCGCCACGCTCGACGACGAGATTGCCACCCTGGAAGCCAGACGCGAAAAGACGCACAAGGGTCATGTCACCTATGTGCAGCATGAGCAGGCGGCGGCGCAGGAGCCGACCATGCGCAAGGCGCTGGCCGCCGCGCAACAGGCGTTGGCGCTGGCCGCCAAAGAGCGCGACATAGCGCAACAGGCGCATGAGGCCGCGCTGGAGCAATACGACGCGACTGAGGCGCAGCAACTCGATCAGCTTTTGAGTGAACTACGCGAAAAGAGCGGCCGTTCTGCCCAGGAGCTAACCTATACCCAGCAGGAATGCGTGCGCATCGAGGGAGAGATCGAGCGGGTAGGGGCGCTGCTCCTTGAGGTTCAGGCCGCGCGCGCCGAACGCCAACAGCTCGATGAGACGGAGAAGATGCTCCAACAGTTCCGCGACATCATAAAAGAGGCTGGCCCCTATGTCATGCGTACGCTGCTCCGTCAGATCTCGCAGACAGCGAACCGTATCTTTGGAGAGTTGATGGGTGACAACACGGCGCAGCTTTCGTGGGAGGAAGATTACGAGATTGTGTTGCGGCGCGATGGCAATCGGCGTGTCTTCGCACAACTGAGCGGCGGTGAGCAGATGAGCGCCGCGCTTGCCGTGCGGCTGGCGTTGCTACGCCGCCTCTCCCGACTCGACATCGCCTTCTTCGATGAGCCAACCCAGAATATGGACGGCGAACGGCGTGGCGCGCTGGCCGAACAGGTGCGCCGGGTGCGCGGCTTCGATCAACTGATCGTCATCAGCCACGACGACACCTTCGAGCAAGGGCTAGATAACGTCATCTATCTGGTGAAGCGCAACGGCGAGACGGTCGTCACCACCAGCGCCGAGGAGCAAGCTGAGGAACCTGTCGCCCTCTTCGCAGGCGTGTAGTACACCATTGGGCGCAACAATACCCCCTTCCCGTATCGGGAAAGGGGTCAGGGGGTTAGGTCATCACGCTTGCGGCGCGGGCTTCGCGTCGTCCGGGCGATGAGTCGTCGGGTTGACGTGATAGCCAGGGCGTACCGGTGTCTGCGGGGCAGGCGGCACGCCAAGCGGGCGTTTCGTCTTTGGATCGATGCGATAGCCGGGACGCACTGGCGTCTGTGGCGCTGGTTTATGCTTGTATTCAGGCGTGCGCGGCGTGCGCTCTGTCTCGTTTGCCATACGTCGTCATCCTTTCTCTTCCCTTCCACTTGCCCCTCTCCCACGCAGTGGAGGAGAGGCAAAGGGAGTTACTTTTCCCTCTCCCACGCAGTGGGGGAGGGGTCAGGGGTGGGGGCTACAAAATATACCCGCTGGCGTCGAACAACACATTGGTCTGCGCGCCGCTCGCCATATCCACTTTGAAGTTGAGCTTCCCACTGCTGCTCAGGCCGATAGTGACGCCGTTGGCAATCGTCTGGCCCGTCAGGAAGTTGATCGTGCTGGTGGCGGGCGGCGTGGAGCCTGGATAAAGCCGCAGGTCGCCGCCGCTGGTGGGGCCAACCACCGTCACATTGCCAATGACGCCTACTGCGCCTGACGGCACGCTGATGCCGCCCACGACAACGCCAGTGATCTGCACGGAATGTGTTGAACCGGCTGTCCAGGCTGAGCCGGTGCGGGTATCGAGCAGGCGGATCGGATTTGCCAGGAAGTTGATAGCGCCAGTGACGCCAGGAACGCCCGCCGCCACTTTGCGCCATGTGCCGGGGCTCCCACCAGCGATGCAGATATACATATTCCCCGCGCCATCGCGGATTTGCTCACCTGTTAAGTAGGAACCTGAGGTAGGCGCGCCAGTGAATGAAGCCGTTTGTTGAAAGATGCGTCCGCTGGTGATTGCAGCAAGGTCTATTCCCGATGCGCTGGAGCCCACCACACCATAGCCCATGTCGGTTGAGCCATACACTCCCCAACCGCCTGTGCTGTTTGCCTGACCTTGTACACCAGTGCTGTTGTCCGATGCAAAACCTTGAATGCCAATACATCCCGCTGCGCCGTTTGCATAGGTGGCGAAAATTGGGTTCGCGGTGTTGCCTGACGCAATTGTCAAGCTGGTCGTTCCTACTACGGAGTTGTCAATGGAGTTGTAGACAGGGGAAGCGCCGCTGGCGCGCGCCACCACTCCATGCTGGCTGGCCTCTACTGCCGCGCCCGCCGCCAGCGCAGCCGCCGCAGCGATGCCCGCCGTCTTCAGCAGTGCGCGTCGCCCTGTGGCGCGTTTGCCGCCTCGCCTTGTTGCGTCCAGCCGCTCGTCGGCTGGCCTGGTTTCCTCAGCCCCATTCAAGTCAATCGGCTCACTGGCTGCGCCAAGCCGTTGTGTCAGCCGCGCGACCAACGCTTCAAGGGTCGCCACGCGCTCGCGCAGGGCTACCAGTTCTGCCGATTCGTTGTTGTTTGGGTTGTTGGGGGTCACCGAGGTTTGCTCCGTGAGATCAATCGCCATTGCTGTCTCCCATCTTCACATAACACGTCAAACCAAAGCAAACGAGGGTATGTTGCAATCAGTATAAAGCCTCTTGCAGAGAATGCAAGAGGCAAACTGGTGTACTTCCACACAAAAATCGCGAGTTGGGTTGAGACAAGCGAACGGCTATCCGGCGATTGACCACGCGAGCGCGTCATTGGTGGCGGCGTGCTGATCTACTCTGCTGTTGGTCGCCGTGATCGTCGCTACATTGACTCCCGCTGATGAAGCAATGCCAAGCGCGCGGGCATCCGGCGCCCATTGCAGCGATACTGCCTGCCCCGAGGCGACATGCGCCATTGCCGCCAGAACAATAACCCGCTCTGGGGTCAAATGCTCGGCGGAGATCGCGTCGCCCGCCTGATACGCCAGCATACCACCATCCGCCGACCACACAGGCGTCGTGCCTGAGGAAGTTGGCGCCGTCGAAAGCACGCCCGATGGCGTCCAGAGCGAGAGAGCGGTCTGCGTCTGAATTGCGGCCACTGCGCCTGTGGGCGACCAGATGATGCGTATGATCGGCGCCGCAAGCGTCGTGACGGGGGCCAGTGTGGGTGTCAGCGCCGCATCGGTTGGCGCCGTCACGCTTACCAGCGTCGAACCATCGCCTAGCAGCCAGCGTCCGTCAACCGAGACATCCGCCGCCGCGAAGTGGGTAGCCGCAGGGGTCAGCCGCAACGGCGAGGCCGCCGTGAACTGCTGGATGAAGACACCTGTGATCGCATTGCCAACGCCAGTGGCCCAGGTGACACCCGTCGCCGCTTGACCTGTCTTCCCAGGCGTGATAGTCAGCCGCGTAACCGTGTATGCGCCTGTCGCCAGCGGATCCGCCTGCGCCGTTAGTTGGCGGGCCTGCCCCACAGCGACGCTATAGAGCCAGACGCCCGGCCTGCCCTGTGTAGGTGACGCCTGAGCATAGGCCAGCCAGTCGCTTTGGGCGCTCCACGCGAAGGCCGTGACGACGCCGCTCGAAAGCGTGTGATCCGTCTGCTTCTGTGGGATCGCGCCAGTGGTCACGTCGAGCACATGCACGGTAACGCTTGCGCCGTGCGCGCTCATATAGGCAAGATGCGCGCCATTTGGCGCCCAACTCAGCCCTGCCCGTATCGCCTGCCCTGTCGCGCTTCCCCAGAATGCGGCGGAAAGCGTCTGCCCTGCGGGCGCTGAGACTACTGTGGCAAATGTATGATCAGCCTGCCGGTCGCTTCGCACGAGATGGAGCGTGCCGGTTGCGCCGTCAATATAGGCGATCTGCGAGCCACCCCTGTCATTGACGATGGGTGAAACGCTCCACGCGACGACGCTGACGCCCGGTGGGGTCAGCCGCGCCTCAGCGCCAGGGGCGCCGGTTGGGCCAGCCTCTGCCACGCTCCACAGCGCACCATCGTGCGCGAAGACCAAGCGGTTCCCCGCCGCAAGGGGCGTGTTCGTGAAGTTCGGCCCGGCCAGTGGCGTGCTGATCTTGCCGATAGAGGCGCGACTACTGTGTGGGCCAATTCCTTGACGGAAGAGCAACGCCAGCCCCAGCGCAATCACCACCATCGCCGCGACC
Organism: Pseudomonadota bacterium; assembly: GCA_021324535.1. Taxonomy (GTDB): domain Bacteria; phylum Chloroflexota; class Ktedonobacteria; order Ktedonobacterales; family JADMIN01; genus JAJPIU01. The sequence continues at coordinate 22,958 of JAJPIU010000264.1, read as the reverse complement.
GGCAGCCAGAGGCGCGACCACGCGCGAACCTTCTGTGCGGAGTTAGGTGAACGGTGCGCTGTTGGTGTTCTGGCTGGCGCGCTGGCCGATGCCCGATAATCAGAAAACGGTGTGGGCGCTGCGGTTGCTGAGGAAGCGGCAAAGGCCGCCTGCGATGCGGTAGGAGCAGCAGGTGTGCGCCAGCGTGGCCCCAGGGAGGTATGCGCAGGTTGGCTGCGGCGCTCACGCCGTGCGGCGTCACGGACAATCGCGACGTATTCAGGGGAAGAGAAGATACGCTCACGCAGCGCCTCAGGTGGGGCAATACGCTGGGCGCGCGCCAGCAGTTCATCGTATCGGCGATACTCCGCCAGGAGATCGCGGCAGCGTGCGCAGGTATCAAGGTGTGCGCTGACCTGGGCGCGCAAGGGTGGGTCGAGGGTAGAATCCAGGTAGGCGCTCAGGTAGCCCTCAGCCCACTCACAATTCATGGCGTAATGCCTCCCCCCTGTTCCAATGCGCGATAGTGTTCACGGAACGAATGCCGCGCTCTGGACAGGTACATTTTGACGCCGCTCTCCGCAATATTCAGGGTAGTGGCGATCTCCGCGTAGGAGAAGCCCTCCTGGGTATAGAGCAGCAGAGCGGCCCGATAATGCGCAGGCATGCGTTCGAGCGCCGCATGCACCAGCTCGCGTGCGCCGATGGTCTCTTGCGGATCGGCGCTCTCGACGTCAGCCGGCTCATGATCCAGGTCTTGCCAGGGCATCCAGGCGATCAGCTTGCGCCGCCGAAGCGCATCGTAAGCTGTGTTGGTGGCGATTCGATAGAGCCAGGCTGAGAGCTTCAAGTTCGCGTCCATCTTCGGTAGCGCCTTGAACGCTTTCAAGAAGGTATCCTGGGTCAGATCATCCGCCTGCTCACGGTTGCCGACAAGATGGTAGATATAGTTGTAAATGGGCGTCTTATACTCGTCGTATATCCGCTCAAATGACCACGATGGGTCGAACTGCGGCGGCTTACCGGGTTGCGCCGCTTTGCTCTTGGCCTCGCCTGCGCCTCTCGGAGGCTCCGAGGTTGGCGTGGTCTGCTCGTGTGCTTGCGTAGAGCCGCTCTCGTTGCGCGCGCCCTGTTGCGCCCCATTGGCGCCAGGCGGCTCCGAAAGCGCCTCCGATGGCTCTGCAAGCGCGGTAATAGCGTCGTTGGCGAGAGGACTCCCCACCCCCACAGGATCGGCGCTCAGGTTCATACCCCGGTCTCCCTCGCGGGCGTCGTCCTGTTGGGCAGATGGAGTGGCGAAGCCGGTGGCAACGTTGGCGTCCTCATGGTTCTGCGCCTGGCGCGGAACCGTGAAATATGACGTGTCAAGTTTGCCAGGATCGCCTGCCCATCTGTCAAATGGAACGGACGCATGAAACAGCGGTAACATCAGCCAATGAATCGGTGTTACAGGATGATAGCTACTTAAGGTTGGAAAAGCCCAATTGATCGGTTTTCCTCTCCCCCGGCCCTCTGGGGGGACGTGGCTATGCTACCATATTCGCGCGTCTTCGCCAAAGTCGTTAGGCCAGTATTCCTATTTGGCCGTTTTGTCGCCGATAAAACGAATAACTTGCCTGTCGCTAACACACGTCTGGCGTCGCAGACACTCCTTGCCGAATGTGGGGTATCAAATCTGTATCATTTGTATGGAGTGTTTGTATCATTCGGTTGGCGTATCTGCCGCGTTGTGATCCGCCGGTTCCTCTGACTCCGCCTCGACGATGCGCAGTTGCGGCGTCCCACTAGCCTCACTACTCTCACTACCCTCATCGTGCGCCTGGCTGGCGGCATGCAATCGCTGTAGGCGCTGATTATGCAGCTCGCGCAGGGAGTGGTGTCCATCCACACTGCGGTGTTGGGGGCCGCGCTCACCCGTCACATCACGCGCCAACGCCTGCATGAAACGCCCGATGCGGTTCCAACGCGGCGGAAATGAGTCCGCCCAGAAGCGTTCGGCGTTGGCGGCGCCCACTGCCACGAAGGCGTAGTCGCGACCGCCAAACACATACTCCACACGAATCAGCGGGGTCTTGCTGATGCGCAACGACCGCGCGATCACCCGGCGTTCGCCATCCCCTGGCGCGCCGGTCGCGTTGGCCTGCGTCTGTTCCTGCGTGCTGGTGGCGACCTGTGCCTGTGCGTTGGATGATACGACCAATGTGCGCGCTTCCTGCCAAACGGTCGCGGGCGTCCCCTGGGGCGCGTCCTCATCCACACGCTCGACAGGGCCATCCCAGACGGGTATACTGACACTCTTGCGCAGCAAAGATTCTTCAAACCAACCGACCTGATTCTCATCTGGTGGCAGCGTGCGCCCGCTGATCTGCGTATCGAAGCGGCGCGCCACCTCGCGGCGGCGGATCACCTGGCCTGTCCCTGCGCAGGCGACACACTGGCTCTCCCCGCTGCCCTGGCATGCCGAGCAGACCAGTTTGCCATTGTTGCACGAGCATGGTATCGTCCCGTCCTGGCAATCGGGACAAGGAATCGTCTCGCCCGACGCTGGCGCCTGAGGCGCCCACTGGCCAGAAGGCGGTAGCGGCACGCCGTAGTCCTGGCGAAGGCGCTCCGAGAAGTCGGCGAGCCATTCCGCCGCGCTGACGCCTAGCCGCTCGGCCTGTACCTGGAAGTAGCCCTTATCGGCGTTTGCTCGCCGCTCGGCGACCGGATCGGCGATCCGCCCACGTCCCCGGCAGCGACGGCAGGTGAGCCGCGCGCGCCCGTGGCAGGTGGGACAGGTGGTGAATGCCTTGCCGTCGCACTGAGCGCAACGCTTGTGGCCCGCTCCCTGGCAGCTCATGCAGGCGCCCAGCGTTTCCGTTCCGGCAAGCGGTTCGCGGCGTATGCCCGCCTCGATGTCCGGCGTGATGGGGAAATCGTACTCCCAGAGCGGAAGGATCGGCCCTGCGGCGGGTGGGCGTTTGCCGCGATAGGGTTCGGCGGTTGTGGTAAGTGTGCGCGTCTCGCCGCGCTCGTGTAGCTCCACACGCCACACGGCGACTTCTTGGAAGTCGGTCACGCCCATCACGACCGGCAGATCAGGCTCAACCAGAAAATCACGTTCCACCCAGCGTCGCGCCAGGATGCGCGCCTTGATATCGGCCAGCTCGTGCACATCGCTTTCACTCGGCGCAACTGGCGCTGCGGATTCTAGCCAGATGGCGTTCGCATGCGTCACCGCCTGGCGCACACGCTCGCCCAGGGCGCCCAGGCGCGGGCGAAGTTCATCGAGCGTCTCGCGCGCGTGGCGTTCGAGTTCGTCATGGTCAGCAGTAAGCGGATCGAAGCCGGAAGCCTCCGAAGAGGGGATGCTGTGATCCGGTTGGCCGCCGGTTCCCTGCGGCAATGGAGTCTTCTCCTGATCATCACGCCTTTGACGATCTTGATCGGCCATCGTACGCCTCTTTTCGCTGGTTATTCACTACTACCCTGACGGTAAGGGAATATGGGTGAATACCTTGTTTACGCCTGGCCTCCTAAGCCGGTTACGCGCCTGGCCTCAGATTGACCAGGCAAGCAAACGCGCCTGTCATGCTTCGGGCGGCTCCGCTGTGGAACGTTGGGAGTGACACGACTGAACGCATGGCAAGCGCGAAAGGGCACTGAATGTGGGGCAGTCCGGGCGCAAACGGCACGCATCCACCCTATCGGCGGAGGCAAGCCTCCTCCAAAATATTTCTTATGAGCTTATGGGCGCATCAAGCTGTAGTCAATGCCTGGTTCGCGGCGAAGGACAACGCGATCAAACACGCGGCGCGCCGTGTGAATACGCTCACTATTGATCTGGAAGGCGATGAGCGAACCCAACGCCACGCCACAGAGGCTTCCCAGCACAATCCCCTCAACGAAGAACCGATTGCGCAACGTCTTCATCGCCGTCACCTTCTCCATTCCACGACGGTTGTACAGATCATACCTGGTTATAACTGGAAGTAAAGAAACCAATCGCCGTCACTTGGCCTTCTTTACTGGACATAGACCACGCTTGGCGCGCTGCTCCACAGGCGTTCGAGACGGTAAAACTCGCGTTCCATTGGCCCGAAAATGTGGACAATCACATCGCCGCAATCAAGGAGCATCCATCCGCTATCTGAGTCGCCCTCAAAGCCACGAGTTGACTCGTTGAGTTCGTCAAGTTTGTCTTCAATCGCCGAGGCTATTGCTTTGATCTGCCGGGAGTTATTCCCAGTGCAGATCACAAAATAGTCGGCGATGACCGATTGCTCATGAATGTCAAGCAGGGTGACGTCGTGCGCTTTTTTTTCTACGGCGACATCGGCAATGATTTTCGCTAGCTGAGTAGAGTCCAGACGCTCAACCTCCTGGGTAGGATATGCGTGTTCAACCACTACTCACATGCTACAACATCAACGCTTTCTCTGCCAGTGCAAACGCCAGCGTGAACGATCGTAACTGAACGAACATAACGAACGTTTGGCGCAGACACGGGCTTCTCCGCCGAACGGCGTGGTAGAGCGTCGGATGAAAGACCGCTCTGTATGAAGTATACGTACAGCCGAGACGAATGGCTCACAGGACGCCCGTTTTTACCATCCAGGCGTCTGAACGGCAACCCTGATCTTCCCAGAAGTCCCCCAGATGTCCCATTTGGGGGAGAGACACATTCACAAGGGTTGCAAAACATGCTATACTTGCCAACAGTAGATTCAGAAATACAGTTCGCCAACTCAACGCCGAGCTACTCAGGGAGAACGTACTCACCACGTCGGCGTCTGTTGCCTCAGCCCCAGATGAGGCGCGCCAGCCGCTTGTCGTGGTTTTCGCCGAGGGGATGCACACCCAATGCGCTACGCTATTCTGTCTGATATTCATGGAAATGATGTGGCCTTGCAGGCCGTACTGGCCGATATGGAAGCCTTTTCCATCGAGCAACGTGCGCCGCTCGACGCCATCTGGTGTCTTGGCGACATCGTAGGATATGGCCCAGAGCCATCAGTCTGTGTGCGTCGCATTCGCGAACATGCCAACGTGTGCATCGCAGGCAACCATGACTGGGCGGCGCTTGGCAAGCTCGATCTCGAAGATTTTAGCGAAGCGGCTGCGAGCTCCGCCGAGTGGACAGGCGCCCAACTGAGTGCCGAAGAGCGGATTTATCTGCGGTCGTTGCCTGAGAAAACCGTGATCGGCGAGTTCACGCTTGCGCACGGCAGCCCGCTCAACCCCATCTGGGAATACCTCACCACAACCGATGTCGCCGAGCCAAGTTTCAGCGCATTCTCCACACCGTTTTGCCTAGTTGGCCATACCCACCTCCCCACCATCTTCCTCCTTCCCACCGCCGACGCTGAACTCCCCCGCTTCCGGGGAAGTTCGCCTGGGCTGATCGCCGCTGAGCATTCTTATGAGGGCGCCGGAGGGCGGCTGACCGCCACACAGGTGATGACCCTGGCGCCCGACGAGATTCCTACGATTCGCTGTGAGCATCTCACGCCCTCCGAGGGCTTATGGATGCTTCCACGTGGCTACCGCGCAATCATCAATCCTGGCAGTGTGGGCCAACCGCGCGATGGCGATCCGCGCGCATCGTATCTGATCTATGATGACGAGGTGGGCTTCGAGTTCCGTCGTGTGCCCTATGATGTGGAGTTGACACAGCAGAAGATGCGCGCCAACGGACTTTCGCCCCGCATGGCGCGCCGGTTGGCGCGTGGCATCTAAGCAGGTAAGCTGGCAAGCCAAACTTGCCAGCTACTAGACAACCCTGGCTAGGGCGAAGCGCCCTAGAAGTACCCTAACGGTAGCTCCCCGGAATAGGATAGACATCCTCGGCGCCATCGCTGGGGGCCAGCTCGATGTATTTGATATGCGACCAGGAGAACAGATAACTGATCGTTCCCCTGGTCACCCACTCGGTGGTACCCCCACCTGGCTTGGTGGGGTTGAAAATCTGGACGAATGGTAACGAAGGATCGGGCGATTCCACCAGTTCCGCCAGGAACGGTTCCTCGCCATCTACGTGCATCACCACACGTCTGCGATTTGTTGACATACATCGTTCCTTTTTGATTGGATTGATACCTTCAACTTGCCGCTGGTTGGCCCATTGGCGCCTTCAATTGCTGCCCGGCGTAGCTGCTACGGCTGGACAAAATGTACTTTGAGCATCATGGTTCCCAGGCGGAGGTCGTCGTCGTCTTCCAGCCGGTAACGTTGGCGTGGCAGCAGCCGGTAGCCATTCAGCAGCGTCTCGTTGCGGCTCTCCAGGTCTTCCACATACGCTCCAATCGGCGTCATATAAATAGACGCATGGACACGCGAGACGCCCTGTTTTGCCCCATTCCAATCCGTCAGGTCAACATCCGGCGTCACTTTATGCCTGGGATCGCGCCGCCCAATCAGGTATTGTGTCTTGCCCTGCAACTCAAAGATCTGGCCATCGGTGAGTCGCAGCCAGATGAGTTCGGGTGATTTGTCTGCGAATGTCCCACCGCGAGTGCGCGCGCCGCCAGGCTCAAAATCACCCCAATCGCTCTCGTCGTCCTGGTCGCTCACATCAGCGCCAATGGCAGCGCCGTCTTCGGAGATGGTTGACGTGACAGGGCCATCGGTCTGCTCAATTGGTGAGTCGGTGGGAGGGCCATACATCGCGCCTGATATATCGGCCCAATTCGCGTTGGGCGCCTCCTCCTCTTGGAGGATCTCCAATTCTTCGGGGGGTGTCAGCCAGGGCGAGAGTACGGCGCCACAATAATCGCAAAAGAGGGTTCCCTCCGGCCAGTCGTGCTGGCAATCAGGGCAATGAATCACCAGGTCTTGCCGTATCATACTCATGCCTCCTTCCTGCTGATAGGCTGTGTAGGCTGTGTAGCGCGTCTTCCGGGAACCTTCGCCCGAACGATGAAAGCGCGCATCGAATTGGAGCGATTGCCTCTTATAGAGCCTGCAATCGTTGTGAACACGCTTGCCTCATCGTAACTGGTACTATTGAAGCTGTCAAGGCGGCCAGGAGATCACGAGGGGGTAAGCGTAGGCGCCGATGTCTGCGCCCGTTTCCATTCAGCGGCGCGCTCGATCAACTCGGTGGCGTTGGCCCGCGCCGCGCGTGTGCTGGCGCCGCCCAACATCTGACCGATCTCTTCGATACGCTGCTCAGGCGCCAGTCGCTGCGCTTCGGTCGTGGTGCGATCCCCCTGGATGACCTTCGCCACATGAAAGTGGTCGTCACCCATCGCCGCAATCTGTGGCAGGTGCGTCACGCACAATACCTGATGGGTTCGCGCAAGCGCCCACAGCTTCTCGCCTACCACCTGGCCGCTGCGCCCGCTGATGCCAGCGTCAATCTCATCGAAGATCAGGATGGGCGTGGCGTCGGCGTTTGAGAGGATAGTTTTGAGCGCCAGCATCAGACGAGAGGTCTCGCCGCCCGAGGCGATGCGCGCCAGCGGCTTGAACGGCTCGCCGGGATTGGGCGCGATCAAAAACTCCACCTGGTCTATGCCTGTCGCGCTAAACGCAAAACTCGTCTCGGCGCCATCCGCCCCTGCGACCGGCGCGCCGTTGGAATCAGGCTGGCGGGCGATCTGCGCCTGGAAGCGCGCCCGCCGCATATTCAACTCATCGAGTTCGCGTTCCATTGCCGCCGCCAGCGCCTCACCCGCCGCCAGCCGTCGCGCCGAAAGTTGCCCCGCTAGCGCGCCAATGCGCCTGCGTAGCGCGATCTCCTGCCGTTGCAACTCGGCGGCGCGTTCGTCACGGTGGGAAAGCTCGTCAAGCTCGCGCGCGGCCTCCTCGGCGAAAGCCAGGATATCTTCGATGGTCGCGCCATATTTGCGCCGCAGCCGGGCGATCAGATCGAGGCGTTCTTCCACCTCGGCCTGGCGCTGAGGATCGGCGGCGATCTCTTCCTGGTAGGCGCGCGTCGCCGAGGTGACCTCTTCGAGCAGGTAGTACGCATGATCCAGCGTCTCGTTTTGTTCGCGTAGCGTATCGTCCTGCCTGAGCAGGTCACTCATGGCGCGGCGTGCGGTCGTCAGCAGCGCCAGCGCGCCCGGCGATTCGTCGCGTTCGTCGCCAGCCAGCGCGCCATAGATGGCGGCGCAGAGTTCTTCCAGGCGCTCGGCGTTGGCTAACCGACGGCGTTCGCGTTCCAGTTCATCCAGTTCGCCGGGAATAAGCCGCGCCGCTGTGATCTCATCCACCTGATAGCGCAGGAGTTCAGTTCGCCGCTCGATCTCGCGCTCATCGCGCCGCAGCCGCTCGTACTCACGGCGGGTCGCGCGCCACTCGCCCACCAGCCGCGTCACCTGTTCGCGCAGGTCATCTGCGTTGGCGAAGCGATCAAGATAATACACATGGCGATCAGGGCGCAGGATGGCAAGGTGCGCGCTCTGCCCATGGATGTCTATCAGGTGCGTGGTGATACGCTGCAAGCTCGCCAGCGGTACGGCTCGCCCGTTCACCCGCGCCACGCTACGACCTGTGCGGGCGATCTCGCGGGCAAGGATCAATTGACCATCCTCAATCTCGATCCCCAGGTCGCTCAGGATGTCAGCGAGCGTCTCGTTCTGCGCCTCGCTAGAAGGCTCGCCAGTGGTAGCGTCAGACTGGTCATTATGGCCAACGTGGTTGGCGTTCGGCGTCGCGCCGTTTTGCCCGACGCGGGGAAGCATGGATGCTACGTCGAAGACGCCTTCAACGGTTGCACGTTCGCTGCCTGCCCGCACGACATCTGCGCCTGGCCGTTCGCCCACCAGCGCCGAGATAGCGTCGAGAATGATGGACTTACCAGCGCCCGTCTCACCAGTGAAGACGTTGAAGTGTTCGCCAGGCGCCAGGCGCAGGTGGTCTATGATGGCAAAGTTGGTGATGGTCAGTTCTTGCAGCATGTGTGATGGATGATCCTGGATGATCCTGGTGGGCCTCACTCCAAATTGTCGCGCAGCTTGGCGTTGAGGATGCGATAGAAGCTGGTAGGCGAACGCCTCCGCAGGAAACGGGCGAGGTATGGACTGGTGGAGATCGTCACGCGGCTCCCTGGCGTCAGCGTATCGTTGAGCTGGCCGTCCGCCGAAAGGATTGCGTTGTCGCCTGAGGCATCGAGTTCCAGGGTGATAACGGCGTTTGGCTCGAGGATCAACGAACGGTCAGCGACCAGGTGTGGCGCGATGGGTGTCAGCACGTTGCTGCGCACCTGGGGATGCAGGATTGGCCCGCCCGCCGCCAGGTTATAGGCTGTCGAGCCGGTGGCAGTCGAAACGATGATACCATCGGCGATGGTGGTGTTATAGCGGTGGCCGTCCACCCAGACGTGAATGCGCACCAGGCGCGGCTCGGCCCCACGCGCCAGCACCACATCGTTGAGCGCCAGCCGTTCGGGTATGCGCTCTCCTGTCACGGAGACGCATGCGGCGCGCAGCATCGAGCGTTCGTCAGTCCAGTAGTCTCCTTCGAGGTAGAGCGGGAGCTTCTCGTCCACCTCGTTTGGCTCAAGCTCGGTAAGAAAGCCGACCCGCCCAAAGTTGACGCCGAGGATCGGCGTTTTCGCGGGGGCGCACAGGCGTGCGGTGGAGATGATGGAGCCATCGCCACCCAGCACGATCAGCAGATCCGTCGCGCTCAGGCTGCCCAGTGCTTCGGCCTCGCGCGAGGCAGGCAACGTCCACACCTCGCGTCCGCTCGCCCGGAGGCGCGCGACAAGCGCCTGCGCCAGCGCGGCGGCGTCCTGGGTGTGTTCTCGGTAGATGACGCCAACCGTGCGGATCGGCGCATGCTCGACGGTCTCCATGGTGCGCCCCTTCTTGCTCAGAGTTCTTACGCCAACATCGTATCGCGTTACGAAATGAACGCGCTACTGTTTGCCACCCGATACTACATGGTACGTGCGGCTGGCATGGTTGTCAAACCACAGGAGTTTTTCAATCTAGAGCGCCCCCTCTTGACAGAACGCAGGGTAGCGGGTAGTATGGTGTATGATTGAAAAGTCAGTCAACAAAAAAGGGGGAAAGCGATGCCGCGCACTGAGGCGAGCAATCAGCAGATACGCGATGAGCGGCGCGAGCAAATCCTTCAGGCGGCGATCAAGGTCTTCGCGCGCCAGGGCTTCTCTGCCGCCAAGATCGCCGACATCGCCAAAGCCGCGCAGACCAGTCATGGGTTGCTCTATCACTACTTCGACAACAAAGAGGAGATCTTCGCGGCGCTGATCGAACGCACTACTCATGATCTCCAACAATTTGCTGAGGCAATACGCATGCAGTCAGGCGACGCCTGGGAGCGCCTGACCTGGGCGCTCACGCGCATTTTACAGGGATTGCGGCGCCAGCCGGACATCTACGCGGTCATGCTTCAGGAGCTGGCGAACGAGGCGATCTCGCCCGAACTCCGCCAACTGGCGACACGTCCTGCGGCGATTCTTCAAGAGACGCTGAAGCAGCTTATCGTCGAAGGACAGGCGGAGGGCCGGGTCGTGGCGGGCGATCCCGACGAGCTGGCAGGCGTTCTCACGTTTTGTATTGAGGGGCTGTCGGTCAACGTCCTCTCGCCCTACAGCGCCTCAGTTATCTTTCCCAAACCTGAAACGCTGCTCCGCCTGGTAAAGTCGTGAACCGGCATGAATGCTTTCAGCAGGCCCGTCTTTTTTTTGTCTTGTTGTTGATTGAAAAGTCAATCAACAACAGTGTACATCTGGCGCATGAGGCGCCAAAGGAGCACAAGAATGATCGCGCGAGCCACGTCTGATGATCAGCATGCTGGTGATTGCCAGGAGGCGCATGAACATGAATATGTGACACTGAGCGGCTGGGCGTTGGGAGTGACAATTGCCTGCCTGATGGCTGTGCAGTTGTTGACTGCGCTTGACCAGACGGTTGTCGCAACAGCGGAACCCCACATCATCGGCGATTTGCATGGTTTTAGCCGCTACACCTGGGTGTTTACCGCCTATATGCTTGCCTCAACCACTATGATTCCGTTAGTCAGCAAGTTCTCGGATCAGTTTGGCCGCAAGGGGTTGTTGCTGATCAGCGTTTCCGTCTTCCTGGCGGCTTCCGCGCTGGCAGGGGCTGCGCAGACAATGGATCAATTGATCCTCTTTCGGGGCTTGCAGGGCGTGGGCGCCGGCTCAACCCAGGCGCTGGTGACGGTGATTGTCGCAGACATCTTTCCGCCTGCCCGCCGCGCCCGTTGGGCTGGCCTCTTCTCTGGCATATATGCGCTCGCCAGCGTGATAGGCCCGGCGGTTGGTGGCTGGTTGACTGATACGACCACCTGGCGGTGGGTCTTCTATATCAATCTACCGCTGGGGCTGGTGGCGCTCGGTGGCCTTGTGGTGTGGCTTCCTGCCAATCTCTCGTTGCGCACAACGCGCCAGCGTGGATGGGCAATATTCCACCATGTTGATATTCTGGGCGCGTTGCTGGCTGCGAGCGCAACAGCCTGTTTGCTCTTAGGACTCACCTGGGGCGGCCAGACCTATCCCTGGTCGGCATGGCAGGTGATCGCTCTGCTGGGCGGAGCCGGGCTCCTCTTTGTGGCGTTTGTCGTCGTTGAGCGGTTTGCCACCGAACCGATTTTGCCACTCGATCTCTTCGGCAATCAGGTGGTAGCGGCGTCGGCGCTGCTCGCGCTCACCGCAAATATGGCGCTGTTTGCGCTGGTGATCTATCTGCCGCTCTATATTCAGGGGGTACTGGGATATACCGCAACCAGCTCTGGCCTGGCAATCATCCCCCTGACCATCGCCGTGACGATAGGCGCCATCATTGGCGGTTTGATCGTCGCCTGGCTGAAACGCTACCAAGCCGTCGCGCTGCTCGGCGCTGTCATCCTGATGTGCGGTGTCTTCCTGATGACGCGCATGACTGCTACGACGCCGCTGCTGGATGTGACATGTAATATGCTGGTGGTTGGCCTGGGAGTGGGGTTGCTCCAGCCGATACTGACGGTGGCGATGCAAAACGCGCTACCACGTGAACGCCTGGGGGTTGGCACGGGCGCGCTTGCCTATCTACGCTCGCTAGGTGGGACGCTTGCGGTGGCGCTGGTTGGCTCAGTGGTCAACAACGCCATGAGCGCCGAACTGGCGCGCCGCCTGCCAGCTCTCGCTCATCGGATGCCAGCAAAAGCGCTTGCGGCGTTGACCAATCCTCAATTGCTGGTTGATCCCGCACAGCGCGCCGCCATCACCAGCATGTTTGTGCAGGCGGCGACACAGCGCGTTCCAGCGCCCATGCGCCCGGTGGTGGCGACACAGACGACAACAGTGCTCAATGAGATATTTGACGCGACGCGCCAGGCATTGTTCATAGGCGTAGAGCGCGCTTTCCTGGTTGCGCTGATCATCAGCGGCGTTACCTGTGTGATCACGCTGTTCCTGAAAGACCTTCCTTTCAAGGAGCGTGTCAAGGAGCGTGTCAAGGAGCGTGTGACGCCGACGAGTTCGGTCAAGTGAGGAGCGAATGTCATGTCAATCGCTGTGGTAGTGGTAGCCTATGCGCTGCTCATTGGCTTCTTTCTATGGGAGCGCCGTTCGCGGAAGGGCGATGAGGCAAAAAGTTTGGCGCGTGGCGCGTTTGATCGCGGCAGCACGATCCTGATCGGTCTCGTGTTTTCGCTTGGTTTCGTGCTGCTGCTTGTCTCGCTTCCGCTCAATGCGCTTGGTGTCGCTCACATGAGCCTTACGCCGTGGATTGCCTGGATTGGCGTCGTCGTCATGGCGCTTGGAATAGCTTTACGTATTTGGGCCAACCAGACGCTTGGCCGGTTCTTTACGCGCACGCTGCGTGTCACCGCCGGGCAGACCATCGTCAGCGATGGCCCTTATCGTCTTGTGCGCCATCCCGGCTACCTGGGCGACATCATGCTGTGGGTGGGCGCCGCGTTCGCCACGCTCAACTGGATCACTTTTCCTCTTCTCGCGCTGGCAGCGGGCTGCGCCTACGCCTACCGCATTCATGTGGAGGAGGCGATGCTCAAGGAGGCGCTTGGCGAACCATATCGCGCGTATATGGCCCACACCTGGCGACTGCTGCCCTTTGTGTACTGAAGGAGGCTATAGCCTCCCATAGCCTCCTATAGCCTCGTAGGCCGGAACCAAGAGTGACCTGAGAGTGACCTCTGGCTGACCCGATTGACGCGCCCGATACAATGGGTTACGATCTTGCAGAGCGCAAACCACGCCAACAAGGACAGCGAAGCGGAAGGGTGGGGATACGATGGCGGATTGGCAGAATCAACGCGAGCGAGAAGCGCAGGAGCGACGACGGCAGCGTATGCCCCCCGTAGGCTACCAGGAGAATGAGCAGGCTGCGCGCGCGCCCATGCGCCGCCCGGCGGCCCGTTCTGCCCACTCTGACTATGCGGATTATCCCCCTGACGCGGCGCCGCATTCCGTGCGCACGGATGGCTGGCAGGCAGGCGAGCGTGGCGCGCCCTATCCCTATCCGCCCGTTGCCCCCTTGCCGCAACGGGCGACTGCTGCGCCGTCGCGTCCTTTGCGCGCTGGCCAGCCGCCAGCCAGCCGCCAGGGAACCGGCAGGCCGCCGCCCCCGCCCACTGAGCCAACACCCGGCTGGCGACGCTGGGCGCCCATTCTTTCCGGCGTTGTAGCGGGCGTTGTGGTCGTGGCGATTGCCCTGGCGGTGTTGGTCTTCCTGCGGGGGCAGCAACCGGCGCCCACTACCGGGACGCTCCCCTCACCCACACCCACCGCACAGAAGCTCTGCGCCGATCTGCTTACCCAACGTTATTCTGCGGCCTATAGCTTACTCACACCATCGCTTCAACGCCAGGGAACTGAGGCGCAGTACGTCGCAAGCCAGCGCGAACTTGACGCCTTGCAGGGGCGCGTGACGGTGTGCGCTGTGGGCAGGCTCAGCGCGGCGGGCACGACTGCAAGTGGCGCGTTGAATATTACCCGCGCGCATGCACATGCGACGCAGGCGACGCTCTCGCTCGCCTGGAGCGGCTCGGCTTGGCAGGTCAGCGCATATGATACATCAATGGTCTAACGAAGCGTCGTTCCGTTAATTCAGCGAGGCGCGGTCGCCATCGCGTGGGCCGAGCAAGTCGCTCTTCAACTGGCGGGCAAGTTCCTGGGTCGCGTTGTGTAGCAGGGCAATCTCTTTGCGCAGTCGCTCTGAAACGGATCGCAGTTCGAGTAACTCTTGCTTCTCACTGTCTTCGCAGGTCAGGCAACCGGCGATGAGAAACGAAAGCTCGGAGGATTCGTGGGGGATTGAGATCTCGCGATCCTCACTGCCAATCAGCGTCAACATGAGCCGGAGGTATTCTTCGAGGGCATCACGCGCCTGTGCGGTCAATTGCGCAAGATCGGGTATATCACGTTCTTCATCAGTGATGATACGCGCCTTGCCGACGAGATACTGGCGCGTCTGTCGCACCTCAAGAATCTCAAACCGCTCGGAGCCTATCGTCAGCAGGTTGTAGCGCCCATCGGGAAGACGCATATAATCAATGATGCGAGCGAACGTGCCGACGCGGGCGGGAACCTCATGTTCGTGATAACTTTCCGGCAGCGCCAGGACAATGCCAAATGGTATGTTGCTATCGAGGCTATCGGAGACCATCCGGCGGTAGCGTGGCTCAAAGATGTGCAGCGGCTGAGCCATGCCAGGGAAAAGTACCATATTGAGCGGAAACAATGGCGCTTCGATGACATCATCCGCCATTGGGTTAGCTCCTCTCGCTGACGGGACTATTCCTGTCTGTTCTTTGGGATTATAGTGGCTTATCGCAAGACGTACCACAAGGTTCCTTCGCCGGAGAAACCGCATCCGGCGTGTATCCAGTGCTCCTTAAACTATCGTAAACTGTAGCATGAGCAAGACGGGCGACGCCAGCGGTGATACTATAGGGCGCCAAGCTGGAAGAGCTATGAGAAAGGAAACAGTAATGCGCGGAGTGGTGGGCAACAGGCATGCGCAATCCCTGCTGGAACGCGCCATCCTGACCGATCAGGTGAGCCATGCGTATCTGCTGACCGGGCCGGAGGGCATTGGCAAGGTCACACTGGCGCAGGCGTTCGCTGCCGCGTTGCTCTGCCAGCGCCGTCCACCCGATAGCGCCGAAGCATGTGGCGAATGCCTGGCGTGCCGCAAGATCGCTCATGGCAATCATCCCGATCTCATCATGGTGAGTCCGCTCCTTGCCCCACCGGACAAGCGAAAAAGCGCAATCAATGTTGATGTCATTCGCGAGGTGACACGCCTGGCAAGCCTCGCGCCGTATGAGAGCGCCTGGCGCATCTTCATTCTTCCAAGAATCGAGCTGATCACAGGGATTTCGGCTTTGAGTACCTTCAATGCCCTCTTGAAAACGCTGGAAGAGCCGCCGCCAGGGGTTGTGATCTTGCTGACCAGCGCCGAACTGGACACCGTATTGCCAACGATGATCTCACGCTGCCAGCTGATTCCCATGCAGCCGCTCTCACCCGAAGAGATCGCCCAGGCGCTGGAAAGCCACTGGCATGTGGCCCCAGAGGAGGCGCGGCGGCTTTCCACACTGGCGAACGGACGCATAGGCTGGGCCATCGCGGCGCACGAACACCCCGAACGGCGCGAACAACGCGAAGAGCTGCTGCGCACGCTGGCCGGCCTGACGAGCGCCACCCGTGACGAGCGACTGAAGCACGCGCAGACGCTTGCCAGTGACACCGAGACAGCCCGGCAGACGTTCGACCTGTGGCTGCTCTGGTGGCGCGATGTGACGCTGGCGGCCAACGGCGCGACGACCCTTGCCACCACTGGCGAGGCGCGCGCCCAGGCGGAGCGGCAAGGCCGCGTGCTTGGCCCCGCTCGCGCCCAGGGTTTTTTACAGGCGCTCATCGCCGCGCAGATCGCGCTCGACCAGCAAGGCAATCCCCGCCTGACGATGGAAAACACCCTGCTGGAACTGCCGCGCCTCTCATAACGAAAAGAAGCCTGAAGCGAGGGCGCCCCTTGTGTGTGCTGTGGGGGTTACGCCAGGCGCTATGGCGACAGGTGGTAAACTGGCGACAGCCAGCAACGATGCGCCGTAGCTGGCAGCGTCTACCCAGTACGCCAGCGGCAGATTGAAACGGCTGATCACAAAGCCAACGAGTCCCCACCCCATAATGGTTCCTACCTGCCGCAGATGGATAGAGTTCGCGTTTGACAAGCGTGCGGGTAAGCGCACCGCGCGCCGGGCCATCTATACCCGCGACTCCAGCGATGCCCGCCGCTAACGTGAAGAGGAGCGCAAGCGGGGAGCGCCCTAGACTGACGCTGATGGCCAGCGCAATAGTAAGCATGGCTAGCAGGAGTTGCGTAACGAGCCAGAAGCGTGCTTTCGCCATAAGACATGCCTCCACGATGAAACCTCATCATAACATAAATGAAACACCTGTGTTTCAACAAAGGAGAGGCGCGAGAGGGAACAGCATGATTGACGAGACAATTCTCGATGCTGCTATGGCTGTCGCACAGGAGGCCAGTTGGGAAGGATTGACCTTGGAGCGAGTCGCAGCGGCGCTGGGTGTCTCGCGTGTCACCCTCTGACGCCAGGGCATCACCCGTGAAAAGATCGTCGAGGGATTGCTCTTGCGTCTTACCGAACAGTATCGCGGCGCCATGTGGCCGATCCTGACCGGCCTTGAGAGCGGGCTGACGCGCTTGCGGTTGGCGCTCCTCGCGCTGTGCGGCGTTGCCGAGAGAAACCTGCCGCTGCTGATTGCCACAGACACCATCTTCCACGAGGCGCATATCCTCACGCGCGCAGACTTCACCGAACCGCTGGAGCAATTTCTTCGTGAGGGCATGCGCGAGGGAAGCATCAATGCGAGAGATGTGGCGGAGACTGCCTCGCTGCTCTTCAACAGCGTCTGCTGGACGTACACCCATCTCAGGGCGCATCATCACTGGGAGGCGGGGCGCGCGCAAACTCTTGTCGTCAATCTGGTCTTAGAGGGAGTCGGTCTTCACTGATCGAACAGACGTGGAAGGAGGAAACACGTGAGGAAACACGTGAGGCAAAAGGGGCGCCGCATATGACTATGTCGTCAATATCTATACGCGGACGCTACGCCCCCTCGCCCACCGGAACGCTCCATCTGGGCAATCTGCGGACGGCGCTGCTGGCTTGGCTCTTTGCCCGTTCGGCGGGCGGAGCCTTCATCTTGCGCATGGAAGACCTGGACGGCCCACGTGTACGCCCAGGAGCCGCCGAACAGATACTGGCTGATCTGCGCTGGCTGGGATTGGAATGGGATGAAGGGCCGGATGTTGATGGCCCCTATGGCCCGTATACACAGAGCGCGCGGGAGGCAATTTACGCAGCGGCGCTTGCCCATCTTCGCAGGTATGACGCTATCTACCCCTGCTATTGCACCCGCGCCGAGCTACGCGCGTTGCATACAGATGAGAATGTCGCCAGCGCGCCGCATGGCCTATCAACCAGCTCGCCTCCTGCGCGTTATTGTTCGTGCCGTGTGCTCACATCAGCCGAACGACTGGCCTGTGAGACAAGTGGCAGGCGCCCTGCGTGGCGTTTTCGCGCTCCTCCTGAGCCGTTCACCTTCACAGACCGCATCATGGGGACGGTGACGCAGCGTCCGTCCGACGCAGGCGACTTCATCGTGTGGCGCAGCGACGGCCTCTTTGCGTACCATCTGGCGGTGGTAGTTGACGACGCGCTGATGGGTGTGTCACAGATTGTGCG
Source organism: Pseudomonadota bacterium (assembly GCA_021324535.1). Taxonomy (GTDB): domain Bacteria; phylum Chloroflexota; class Ktedonobacteria; order Ktedonobacterales; family JADMIN01; genus JAJPIU01. Next base: position 5,282 of record JAJPIU010000264.1, on the reverse strand, counting down.
GGGAGCCGATCTGCTGCCGTTCGTGGCGGCGCAGCGGGCGCTCTTCCTGGCGCTTGGCTACCCGCCGCCGACCGAATACGCGCATGTCCCGCTGGCGACCGACGCAACGGGCGTGCGCATGGCTAAACGCGACGCTTCCGCAGGTGTGGCTGCGCTTCGTGCGCATGGCGTCACACCTGCTCAGACGCTTGGCGCGCTCGCCGCCAGTTGTGGCCTCTGGCCCGCCAACACCCCCGCAACGCCTGCCGACCTTTTGGTAGCGTTCGATCCCATGCGCATCATACGTGAGCCGTCGCCTATTGTGCTCCTTGAAGGATAAAGTCGTGACATAATAGCGATAGGCAAACCGGCGACAGCGCGCAACGCAACAACGCAAGACAGAGATCATCATGATTAAGAGGCGCATAGCTTATGAGACAGCCTGACAAGAGCGAGAAGACGCCGCCTGCGGCCACACGAGGCGTGTTTAGCGATCCACTTGACCGCCGCGCCATTGAGGCGCTGGTGAATGGCAGGCATGGCGCGCCGTTCGATGTGCTTGGGTTGCGCCAGACAACGCTCGATGGGCAGCCCGTCTGGATCGTGCGTGCGTTTCTGCCAGGCGCGCAATCTGTTTGGGTGGTTCCCACCGAGGCGAACGCAGTAGCGGCTGCTCTCGACGTCTCTCCTGATGCTGGCCATCCCTCAGCGCAGGACGACCAAAGCGAGAAGCGAGAGAAGCCCCAGCCTCGTCCATTCCCCATGCGCCAGATTCATCCCGCCGGTCTCTTCAGCCTGATCGTCGCTGGCGAGGCGCCATCGGGCTATCTGCTCGATGTCCACTGGTTGTCGGGCGTTCTCGAACGCATCAGCGATCCCTATAGCTTTGGGCCGCTGCTCACTGACTACGATCTCTATCTGATTGGCGAAGGCACGCATCTGGAACTCTATAAGAAGCTAGGCGCTCAGCCCACACAGATTGGCGATGTACGCGGCGTCGCCTTCGCCGTCTGGGCGCCCAACGCGCGGCGCGTGAGCGTCGTCGGCGACTTCAATGACTGGGATCAGCGGAAACATCCCATGCGACAGCGCCCCAACGGTGTCTGGGAGTTATTTCTGCCCAACGCCCAGCCTGGCGCGCTCTATAAATACGCCATCCTCTCGTGGAACCGCGACTACCAGGAACTCAAAGCCGATCCGCTTGCCTTCTGCGCCGAGGTGCGCCCAGGTACGGCCTCGCGCATCGTCTCACTGGATGGCTACGAGTGGGGCGACGCAGAGTGGATGACTAGGCGCCCCCAGCGTAACGCGCCTGACGCGCCGATCAGCGTGTATGAGGTTCACGCAGGATCCTGGAAGCCCTCATCCACCGGCGGCGCGGTCAACTATCGCGACCTCGCCCACCAGCTTGTGCCCTATGTGAAGGAGCTTGGTTACACGCATATCGAGCTGATGCCGGTAGCCGAGCATCCCTTCGACGGCTCGTGGGGCTACCAGGTGACGGGCTACTATGCGCCCACCAGCCGCTACGGCTCCCCGCAGGATTTCATGTACTTCATAGACTATTGCCATCAGCATGACCTTGGCGTGTTGATGGATTGGGTGCCCGCGCATTTCCCCAAAGACGGCCACGCGCTGGCCTACTTCGATGGCACGCACCTCTACGAGCACGACGACCCGCGCCTGGGTGAGCATCCAGATTGGGGTACCTACGTCTTCAACTACGAGCGCAACGAGGTACGCAATTTCCTGATCGCCAACGCGCTCTTCTGGCTCGACAGGTATCATATTGACGGTCTGCGGGTGGACGCAGTAGCCTCGATGCTCTACCTCGATTATTCGCGCAAGGAGGGCCAATGGCTGCCCAACAAATACGGCGGACGTGAGAACCTCGCGGCGATTGACTTCCTGCGCCAGTGCAATACCACCCTCCACGAACGCTTCCCAAGCGCGCTCACCATCGCCGAGGAGTCCACCGCATGGCCTGGAGTGACGCATCCCGTGAGCGAGGGCGGCCTGGGCTTTTCGCTGAAGTGGAACATGGGCTGGATGCATGACACGCTCGAATATTTCAAGCTCGATCCAGTGCATCGCAAGTTCCACCAAAGCGAAGTGACCTTCGCCCTCATGTACGCCTATTCCGAGCGATTCCTGCTGCCCCTCTCGCACGACGAGGTAGTACACATGAAGGGGTCTATGCTCAACAAAATGCCGGGCGATCCCTGGCAGAAGTTCGCCAACCTGCGCGCGCTCTACACCTTTATGTATGGCCATCCTGGAAAGAAGTTGCTCTTCATGGGCGGCGAGTTTGGTCAGTGGCGCGAGTGGAACTATGCGGGCTATCTCGATTGGGCGCTGCTCGATGAGCGTTCGCCCAACACCGATCTGCATCGCCAGTTGCGGCGGCTGGTGGGCGACCTCAATGCGCTGATGCGAGCGCATCCGGCGCTCTACGAACGCGACTTCACGCCCGACGGCTTCCAGTGGATTGACGGCTCGGATACTGCGCAGAGCGTGGTCTCATTCCTGCGCTACAGCGCCGACAAACGCGACGCCCTGCTCTTCGTCTGCAACTTTACTCCCGTGCCGCGCCACAACTATCGCGTCGGCACACCTATTGCTGGCCAGTATGTGGAGGCGCTGAACAGCGATGCGGCGCTCTATGGCGGCAGCAACGTAGGCAACCTGGGCGGCGTCACAACTGACAACGTGAAGGCGCACGGCTATGAACAGTCGCTCGCGCTGACATTGCCCCCGCTAGCTGTGGTGGTGTTGGCGCCAGAAGGAGCATCCAATGGCAAATGACAGTTCACCAACACACGTCGTTTCCTGCTTCGTGCTGCGACGGGATCGCGGACGCGACGAAGTCTTGCTGGCGCAGCGGAGCCAGCGCGTGCGAACCTATCGCGGCGCATGGGGAGCGATCAGTGGCTATGTCGAACCGGGCGTCACGCCGCTCGATCAGGCGTACACTGAGCTACACGAAGAGGTCCGCCTCGAACGGCCCGACCTGACGCTGCTACGCACAGGCGCCCCACTGCCCTTCACCGATGAAAGCATCGGCCAAGCGTGGGTTGTCCACCCGTTTCTTTTCGCCGCCACACCTGCCGCTCTGGAAAAGATGCAGAGCGATTGGGAAGCTACAGAGACGCGCTGGTTCGCCCCAAACGAGTTTGCCAATCTGACGACCGTTCCCATGCTGGCCGAGGCGCTGGCGCGGGTGTATCCTGCCGATAGCACCTCTCATGAGGGGACACGCGATGGCAAGTGATTCACTGCCGAAGCCGCTGGCCGAGGCGATCAGCAAGGTCGAGCGCGACCGCGAACACGGTGCAAGCTGGCTGGCGCGCACAGCCGCCCAGGCGCTCGCCGACGCCTCAACCTCTCTAAGCACACTCCCACCCGGCGAAGCGCACACACTCCTTGCGGCGGCTCACATTGCAACGCTTCACACCGCAGTACAGCGCATCATCGCGGCGCGGCCAAGTATGGCAGCCGTCTCCAACACCGCCGCGCGCATCTGGTGGGCAGGAACACCTGAACAGGCTGGAGATGATCCATCGGCGCGACTGCAGGCGATCCGTGCCGAGGCAATCCGTATCGCCGATGCCTGGGCGAGCGCATCTGACGCCATTACCAGCCATGTTGGCGCGCTGCTGCCCGACCATGCGATCATCTATACCATCAGCCGATCAGGCACAGTGGAGCATACGCTGCATTGGCTGGCCAATGCGGGAAAATTACAGCGCGTGGTTATCGCGGAGTCGCGTCCGGGAGGCGAGGGCGCCGCGCTGGCGAAAAGCCTTGCTGACGATGAGCGTTTCCGCACGGCTGGCGTCGCGCTGACGCTTGCCGCCGACGCCGCCTGTGGGCTGCTCATGCCGGAAGCCGACGCCGTGCTGGTAGGAGCCGACTCCGTGCGCGCCAATGGTGACGTGGTCAACAAGGTGGGAACGTATCCGCTGGCGCTGATGGCCCATGAGCACGGCAAGCCGGTCTACGCCCTGTGCGAATCGCTGAAGGTAGCCTCGCCCGATTGGCCGCTGACGCTCGAATCGGGCGCCCCCACCGACCTGCTTGCGGAGCCAATCCCTGGGATAGCCATAGAGATGACGCTGTTTGAGGCGACGCCCGCCCATCTGATACACGCTATCATCACAGAGGCTGGCCCGCTCGATCACGATGCGCTGGCAAGGCTGGCGGACGAGGCGAGGATGGCGCTGGAGAGCGTGACGGAGTAAGGGAACATTGGATAGAGAGTCAATGCAGTGAGCTGAACACACCAAGCCTACGGAGCAGAGCTGGCTTATGAGGTTTCCCTGGAAGTTGGTTCATGATTGGGAGCGGCTTCTCCGTGAGAAAAGGCTGAGCAGAACTATGATCACAATCATTGCAAGAATAGGGAGAAAGAACTCTGGCAAGCTTACTACCGCAATAATTCCCAAAGAAGCTAATACTCCAGTCAGTCACTTCCTGCTATTCAGCGATCTCACTCATAGGGAGAGGCCACTTCCATCCATCTGGCTCTCCTCGGTTGCCCCTTGCCAGAAATAGGCTTGAAACGTGCAATACTCCTGAAATCCCAGGCGGCGATAGAGGCCAAGATCCATTGGCGAGGCTTGCAACACGCCGACGCGATAGCCCCAACTTCGCGCTTGTAATAATGGAGCCACTGTGAGGGCGCTTCCAATGCCCTGGCGCCGAACCTCTGGCAGCGTTGAACCCAAGCCCAATCCGATCCAACCGGCAGAGGGTCGCCTTGGCGTCCTGCTCGTCGGCCTCGGCGCCGTCGCTACGACGTTCATCAGCGGCGTCGAGCACGCGCGTCGCGGCAGCGGCAGACCCGTCGGCTCGCTTACTCAGATGGGCGCCATCCGGCTTGGCAAGCGAACGGAGAACCGTTCGCCCCTCATTCGCGCATTCGTCCCGCTCACGCGCCTGGACGACCTGGTTTTCGGCGCCTGGGATCCCTTCCCTGACAACGCCTACGAGGCAGCGGTGCAGTGTGGTGTCCTCGACCGCTACGAACACATCGAACCTATCGCCGATTTCCTCAAGTCCATTGAGCCAATGCCTGCCGCCTTCGACCAGCGCTCCGTCAAGCGCCTCAACGGGCCGAACGTCAAGCGCGGCATCAAGAGGGAGCTGGCCGAGCAGATTCGCGCCGACATTCGCGCCTTCAAGTCTGCACACACATGTGACCGGCTCGTCATGATCTGGTGCGCCTCAACCGAGATCTCCATGAAGGAAGGGCCAAGCCACCGGAGTCTCGAAGCGTTCGAGGCTGCGCTCGACGCCAACGA
>JAJPIU010000275.1 GCA_021324535.1 Pseudomonadota bacterium | reverse complement strand
TTACGAGGGTTAGCCTATTGCCGGATGTCGCCAAAATACGCTATACTTGTCTTGTTCTGAGGCGAAAGCGCAACTGGCGACTGATATATCATACTTCCACAGCCATCGCGTACCAAGCCATTGCGTACGTCGGCGCACATTTGCAATTCGGATACATTTCAAAAAGATGGGACATCACCAATGTCGAGCGTGGGAATATTGAGTGGGCGGCTTGAAGAGTTTCGGCTGGTGGAGTTGCTACAGGTGATGGGCCTGGGCAATGCGACAGGCGCGCTCCATCTGCACGAAGCAGATGGCCGCGCAGGTCTGGTCTACTTCGAGAAAGGCGCCCTGCTCAGTTGCGTGGAACTCGATACTGAGGCGCTCACGCTTGGTCTTGTCTTGCAGCAACTCAACCTTGCCACTGAGCGTCAGCTTGCCCATGCCTATCGCCAGCAGACACACGATCCCCTGGGCAAGCGCATTGGCGAGCGCCTGATTGACCTCAACATCCTGCGTCCCGAACAGCTTGAGGAGGCGCTGAAAACCCAGACACTCTGGACGATTCGCGAACTGGCCCTCTGGCAGGAGGGCGTGTACGAGTTCCACCCCGGCGAAAGCCTGCCCGCCGACGACAAAACACCACGCATTGACCCGACCGCCGCCGTGATGGAAGCCATTCGCTACGAAAGCGAGTGGGAACAGTTGGCTCCCATTCTGCCCGAAGGGATGCGTACCCATCTGCGCATGAGTTATGAGCCGCCCTACGGCCACGACCTGATCTTTCACGCCGATGAGTGGCGCATCATCTCCAAGGCCAATCGCTATGGCACGGTACGCCGCATCGCCACAGCTCTTCGCACACCTGAGCTTGATGTCGCACACCTGATCGCGCCGCTGATTGACAAAGGGCTCCTCAATCCCATCGGCGCCAGTGGCGCGCCTGGTCGCCTCCCACAGGAGGCCGAGCGCCTCAGTATGGAACACTTCGATCTGTTTACTTTGCTTATCAGCATGGAGCAGGACTGGCTCAAACGCAAATCGCAGGCAGATCAACTCAATGCGCTTGCCACCTTCATCAACCAGACGATGGGCGCGCTCGAAGAGGCGTGCCGCGCAAGTGGGCTCGTCCTGGCAAGCAACACACTCCAATCGTTGCTCGAACGCGAGGGCATCAGCGGCGTCGAAGGCTATCAGTTTCGTATCGAGAAAAACCGCCTCGATGTTGACGGCTTCACCAACTACTGTCGCCATGCGCTTGGGCGTGGCGCCAGCGACCATCAGGGCTTCTACATGCGCAGTTTCGCCATTCTCGAACGCGCGCTGGCCGCCGCCTTCCAGGCGATCAACGCGCGTGTCGCCTCACCGCTCGAACGCGGGCAAAATCAAGAGGCCTGGGAAGTGCTCTTCCAGACGTTCCGCAGCCAGCCCACTGGCGCACTCTAACCCCCCTGGCCCTTCCCATTCCTGGGAGGGAAAATAACTTCGCCCCGCGATCCGTCGCTCCCCTCCCCATAAATGGGGAGGGGAGGAGGGAAAGGTCTGCCTGCTTGCACCTGAGTGCATCCGCCGCAGCACTCAATCACGCTTCAAAATGCCCGCGCATGGCTTAAAATGCGACCTGGCGCGTTGGTGTTGTGTTGCGGCGCGCCGTATAATTGAAAGCGATAGACACAGCCGAACACGCCAGATCGCGCAATGGAGCCGAGGGCGGCGGATGCACAGACGCACACGTATTTGTTTGTATTGGCCCTTGTCTCCAAGGCTCCGCCTGCGTGCGGCAAGCCCTGGCGTGTAGGCCGCGAAGGGACTGTAAACCTGTGGGAAGAATCCTTGACACCATTGACACCCCCGCGCAACTCAAAACCCTTTCACCAGCGGAATTGACCCAGCTTGCGCAAGAAATCAGGGAAGAGATTATTCAGACGGTATCGCGCAATGGTGGTCATCTGGCGCCCAATCTCGGCGTAGTGGAGCTGACGCTCGCCCTGCATATCGCCTTTGATGCGCCAAAAGATCAGCTCGTCTGGGATATTGGCCATCAGGCGTATCCCCACAAGCTGTTGACGGGACGGCGCGACAACTTCCATACACTCAAACAGTTGGGCGGCATCTCCGGCTATCTGCGCCGCGCCGAAAGCGAGTACGACGCCTTTGGCGCCAGCCATGCCAGCACGTCCATCTCGGCGGCTCTAGGCATGGCGACCGCGCGCGACCTGCGCGGAGAAGACTTCAACGTGGTGGCGATCATTGGTGACGGCGCGCTGACCGGCGGCATGGCGCTCGAAGCCATCAACAACGCAGGCGCGATGAAGAAAAAGCTGATCATCGTGCTGAACGACAACGACAAGAGCATCTCCGATAACGTCGGCGCACTGCACTCCTATCTCAATCGTGTGCGCGAGGATCGCAACTTCCGCCGCCTGCGCGACGCCGCAGCCGACGCGCTCGATAAAGCCCCTGGCGGTTCGCTCGCCAAACAGGCCGCCAAGCGCGCCGCCCGCAGCGCAAAAGAGTTCGTGTTGCCCAGCAAGACAGGCGTCATCTTCGAGGAACTGGGCTTCACCTATCTTGGCCCATTTGACGGCCATGACACTCAGCGCATGATCGAAGTGTTCCGTGGGGCTAAGGAAATGGACGGCCCGATCATCATCCAGGTGATCACCCAGAAGGGACGCGGCTGCGACTTCGCCGAGGCCGAGCCGACAAAGTTTCATGGGCCGGGCGCCTACGATCCGCTGACCGGCGAGATCAAGAAAAAGGCAGGCGACCCGCCGAGCTATTCGGATGTCTTTGGCAATGCGCTGGTAGAGCTGGCGCGCCAGGACAAGCGCATCGTGGGCATCACGGCGGCAATGGCCGAGGGCACCGCGCTCAATAAGCTCCAGAAGGCGCTGCCTGAGCGGTTCTTCGACGTGGGCATCGCGGAGCAGCACGCAGTGACGTTCGCCGCTGGACTGGCCTGTGGCGGCATGATCCCGGTTGCGGCCATCTATTCGACGTTCTTGCAGCGCGCGTATGACCAGGTGATTCACGATGTCTGCGTGCAGAACCTGCATGTGGTGCTGCCGCTGGATCGCGCCGGACTGGTCGGCGAAGACGGCCACACACAGCAGGGCGCGTTTGACATCGCCTTCCTACGAGTGATCCCCAACATCGCGTTAATGGCGCCCAAAGACGAGAACGAACTGCGCCACATGCTCTACACGGCGATCAAGATGGATGGCCCGGTCTCGCTACGCTTCCCGCGCGGCAAGGGGCTGGGCGTCGCGCTCGACGACGAGTATACCATGCTGCCCATTGGCAAGGCGGAACTGCTGACGTCTGAGAACGAGATCAGCCGCGCCGATTGCGCCATCCTTGGCTATGGGCATATGGTTCCGGCGGTTGTCCAGGCGCAGCGCGAACTGGCGAGCGAGCATGGCATTCGCGCCGTGGCCGTCAATGCGCGCTGGGCGAAGCCGCTCGATGAGAAGCTGATCCTTCATCTGGCGCGCTCCACCGGACACCTGATCACCATCGAGGATGGCTCGGCGCTCGGCGGCTTTGGCAGCGCGGTTGGCGAGTTGCTCCATGCGCACGGACTGCACGACGTGAAGCTGGCGACCATTGGCCTGCCCGACATCTTTGTGGAGCATGGCGCGGTCTCACTCCTGCGCGAGATTTACGGCCTGTCATCCGGCCACCTCAAAGAGGTGACACGCGATCTGCTCAGCGGCGAGTACGGCAAGCGAGTTCCCGTTGGGGCAAATGGCGCCAGCCAGCGTGGATAACACGCGCCTGCCCCCACCCCCTGCCCCTCTCCCGCCGCGGCGGGAGAGGGGGATATATTCCATATATTCCAAGCGGATATGCTTCGGCGGAGCCATGTTGCAGCTTCGGCGCTGAGCTTATACAGTGCTATGGTTTATGCGCACCCCGCGCCTACCAACTCGCGCTCCGGCTCTTCTTCATATACAGCCACGACCGTCTCATAAACGTCGTACACATCCTGCCCGTCTTCACTCTCAGGCTCCGCGCTCTGAGGTTGCGGCTGCCCGCTGCGTGGCAACATCACGCTTAGCGCAACCGCAATGGCGGCGAAGATCGCGCCCGCCAGGAATCCCACATGGTAGCCACTGTTGAGCGCATCAATCGCTCCCACGCCTGATGAAAGCAGGCTGCTCGTGCTGGCTGCCGATAGGCTCACCAGGATCGCCAGCCCAAGCGCGCCACCCATCATAGACGCCGTGTTGACAAGCCCTGAAGCCACACCAGACTGATCCGGCTTCACATCACCCATCGCCGCAAGCAGCATAGGATTGAAGGCAAGCCCACCGCCAAACCCGAACAGAATCATGCTTGGCAGCACATCTATTAGGAAGTTTCCATGCACAGGGGCGCGCGCCAGCAACAGCAGCCCAACGGTCGCCATCAGCAGCCCCGCCGTCAACGATGCCCTGATCCCGAAGCGCATGACCACCTTTGCAGAAAGGCCAAGCGAGAAGACCGCCATGAGCAGGCTGGTCGGCAGGAAGGTCAGCCCCACCAACAACGGGCTATATTTGAGCACCTGCTGTAGATACAACGCCGAGAGGAAGAACCATGCGAACATTGCGGCTGCCCACAACACAGCGATCCCGTTCGCCATCGCCAGGCTGCGGATACGGAAGAGGCTAAGCGGCGCCAGCGGTTCATTCACCCGCGACTCGATCACCAGGAACGCCGCCATCAGCGCGACCGAAGCGGCAAGCAGCCCAAGCGTCTGTACAGAAAGCCAGCCAGCCGCGTTGCCGTTCACAATCGCAAAGACCGCCAGCAAGAGCGAGGTTGTCACAGTGACAGCCCCTGCGATGTCCAGCTTTGCGGAGACGCGCTCTACAGAGCTTGCAGGGATGATGAACAGGCAGAGCGCAAAAACGGCGACGCCAATAGGAAGATTGACCAGAAAGATCAACCGCCAACTGAGCGTCGTCAGCACGCCGCCAAGTAGCACGCCCACCGCTCCACCGCCAGCGGAGACAAAGCCGATGACGCCCATTGCCTTCGCGCGGTCTCCCGCGTCGGTGAAGAGGTTCATGATCAGCGAGAGCGCCACTGCCGTCGCGATGGCCCCGCCGATGCCCTGGATTGCCCGCGCCGCGATGAGGAACCACTGCGAGGTCGCAAGGCTACAGGCAAACGAGGCAAGCGTAAAGAGCGCGATGCCGATGAGAAACAGCCTCCGATGACCAAAGAGATCGCCCAATCGTCCGCTCAGGAGCAAAAAGCCACCAAAAGTGAGCAGATACGCATTCACCACCCACGCCAGCGATGGTTCGGAGAACCCCAGGCTTGTTCTGATGGAAGGCAGAGCCACATTGACGATGGTTGTGTCGAGGACAATCATCAAATCGCCCAGGCAGAGGATGTACAGGGCCAACCAGCGATTGTTTGTGTTGAGGTGTGCTTTCATGAGGGAATCGCTCCTGTTTCTTGCAGAACCCGGCCAACTGTTGGTTGGTGGTTGGGTGATAAAGGGTGGTTAAAAAGAGGCGCACACAATAATTCTTTTCGAGGTGGTCATTTCTGGACAGAGAAGGGCGCCATTCAGGCGATCATCTCGCGAGAGTGGCGCCCACCGTTTGCCTCATTATGAATGGAGATCCCTGTGAGGAAGCATCCACGATCAGTGGCCGAGCAGCCCGCTGATGTCGTTGATCGTGACCAGCGCGATCAGGATAAGTAGCGCCGCCATGCCGATCAGATTCACCAGGCCCTCGCGCTCTGGTGTCAGGCGTTTGCCGCGCCGTAGCAGTTCGATGATGATCAGCAGCACGCGCCCACCGTCGAGCGCAGGGATGGGCAGGATGTTCATAAAGGCGAGGCTCAGGCTGAGCGCGCCCGTCAGGAAGAACATCAGATACCAGCCGTCCAGCGGCACTGTGCTGGCGACCTCGCCAGTGATATGCACAATGCCCACCGGTCCGGCTACCGCCTTGTTCACCGGTAGAGTCCCCTGTATGACCTGCTTGATGCCCTGATAGGTCTCGACCGCCACCACGCCGACATCCTGCACTCCCAAAATCGGCGCCTTCCACAGTGGCGGACGAATGTGGTAGGGATTCGTCGCATCCAGCCCAATGCCTATCGCGCCTTGTCCTGCAGGCGGATTCACTCGCGCGTCAACCACCACAGTGAACGGCTGACCATTGCCACGCTGGATGGTCAGGATCATTGGCACGGTCTGCACATGGGAGTTTTTGGCCTGCGCAGCCTGAATGTCGGCCTGCGTATCAGCCACCAGATCGGAAAAGTATTTGATGGGCTGGCCGTTGACTGCCAGGATATGATCGCCAACGTGCAAGCCGACATGCTGCGCAGGTGAGCCGGACTCGACGGAGCCGATCACCGGACGATACTGTATCTGGCCCACCGCTTCGGCGGCAGTGAAGAGCACTATCGCCAGCAAGAAGTTCATCGTCACGCCCGCCAGCAACACCACAAGCCGCTTACCAGCCGACTTCGCCGCGAAGGTACGCGGATCGTAGCGTCCGTTCTCATCGGTGGTCGAGCCGTCCTCGCCTGGCATTTTCACATAGCCGCCGATGGGCAACGCATTGATCGCATAGGTGGTCTCGCCACGCTTGAAGCTAATCAATTTGGGAGGAAAACCAATCGCGAACTCGTCAACGCGAATATCGGCCCACTTCGCCGCAAGAAAATGTCCAAGCTCATGCACAATGATTAGTAAGGCAAAGACGGGGATCGCAGCAAGGAGATACCAGTTGTTATACATGTGAGCCTCTTCGTGTAGGACTGAGTTCTTCAGCTATCTGTTGCGCCTGCGCCATTGCCCAGGCGCAGGTCTCGGCTACCTGGTCTACGGATGGCTCGGCGATGACGTTGTGGCGCGCCAGCGTTTCCTCAAGGATGGTAGGAATATCGGTCATGCGGATCGCGCCGCGCATAAACAGCGCCACGGCCTGCTCATCTGCGCTCACCAGCGCCGCCGGAGCCGAGCCGCCGGTTCGCCCCGCTTCGTAAGCCAGCCGCAGACAGGGAAAGTTGACCATATCCACATCCTCGAAGTCAAGACGAGCGACCTCCGCCCAGCGCAACGGATGGCGCAGCGCCGTCCCCTCGCGATCCAGCCGCTCAGGATAGCTGAGGGCATACTGGATGGGCAGCCGCATATCGGGCAAACTGGCCTGCATCTTGATCGAGTCGTCCACAAACTCCACCATCGAGTGGATGACGCTCTGCGGATGGACAACCACCTCGATCTGATCAAATGGCAGATCAAACAACCAGTGCGCCTCGATCACCTCAAGCCCTTTGTTCATCAGTGTTGCCGAATCAATTGTGATCTTCGGCCCCATGCGCCAGGTGGGGTGCGCCAACGCCTGCTGCACCGTCACGTCGCGCATCTGGGCCAGCGTCTTTCCACGGAACGGCCCACCCGACGCCGTGATCAACAATCTGCGTACCTCAGCCGTTTTTTCGCCGCGCAGACATTGCCACAGCGCGCTATGCTCGCTATCCACCGGCAACATCTCCACACCAGCCTGACGCGCCTCGGCCATTGCCAGGTGGCCTGCCATCACCAGCGTCTCTTTGTTGGCCAGCGCAATCGTCTTGCCCGCGCGAATCGCCGCAAGGGTAGGGCGCAATCCCATCAAGCCGGAGGTCGCGGCGACGACGGTTTCCACATCGGGATGAATGGCCGCCTCGGTCAGCGCATCCTCGCCCACAAGCGTGCTGCGCTGCGCCTCTGGAATCGCTTCGGTGAACTGTGCGCGCACGGCGGGGTCATCGCTTGTCACGCCGACCAATCGCGGGGCGAACTCACGCGCCTGCTCGGCCAGCAGATCAACGCTGCTACGGGCGACCAGCGCAACCACCTCGAAGTGGTCGGGGTAGGCGCGCACAACGTCGAGCGTTTGGCGGCCAATCGAGCCGGTGCTGCCCAGCACGGCGATCCGGCGGCGCGGTGGATGTGGCATCTTTGGTCTATCCTTTAGGCTTTCTTTGACAGGCAGCCGTTCATACGCGAATCTCGCTTGTTCCTGCTTTTGCAAAAGATCATACCATAGCAGGCAAACGTGGGTATAAGGGGAAATAGGGCAGGCAATTTGCATTGAGTTAGATGAGTCTAGGAACGTCTTTCTGCTGCTCTACCTTGCAGCATCACGCACAAAGAATCCTTTGGATATTCTCACGCTTACTGCTGGGCTTGGATGACGGTAGGAGGCACAGATAGCAAAGTTGTGTATGTAAAGAGACTATTGTTCAGCCCAGTCGTTCCAGTTGCTAAGACCGAGTTCAAGTGTACTTCTGTTGCGGAGGCGCTAAATGGACGATTATACGTCCCGCGTTCAAGAAGCGGAGACCCTTCGAAAATCTGGAAAAGTGGAACAGGCGACACAATATTTTCAAGCTCTCTGGGAGCAACGCCCGAACGCACGAGTAGGAGCAGGATGGATCTATTGCCTGCGTAAGCAAGAAATTTTGGCAGAAGCGATCGCTGTTGCGCAGACAGTAGCAGCTCGATTCCCCGAGGATGAGTGGGTTAATAGTGAGTTCGCATGGTGTTTGTATTACCACGAGTTAAAACCCGCGATTGACCACAACGATTTGGGGAAAGCAGTCCACTTTGCTAAGAAAATACGCTCGCTAAGAGCCAGCGAACTCATCATTAAACGAGTCACATTCGAAATGATCAAGTTTTTCAAAGGCAAGGGCGACTGGGAGTTGGTTTTACAATGGTGTAGCTTTATTGAGCCAGATGCCCTCAGTTCCGACCGAGGCGGTATCGGGAGTCACGAGATTATGTCAGCGCTAGAGCAGTGGTATTATGCAAAACTAAAGGCTCAAGTCAATTTACAACAATGGGAGCAGGCCCTCTCAACAGCATTTGCCGCAGTCTCTGCCTTTCCTAAAAACGATGATTTTCAACGATGGAAGGCGCAAGCGCGAGATGGCACAGGAGATCGCGCAGGAGCTATAGAAGACTTAGAGGCGCTACTAAAGCATAGAGGTAGCAGTACAAAATGGTATATCCTTCAAGACCTTGCCACGTTAAAACATCAGACCGGAAACTTGGAGGCAGCGATCAGGATTGGAAGTAAAGCAGCATTAGCTCCCGGAGAAGATAAGGCCAAGGTTAACCTCTTCCTCTTCCTAGCCAAGCTAGGGCTAGGGATGAAAAATGTTGAATTTGCGTAGGCAAACTTACTGTTAGCGAAATTGGTGCGAAGCAGGGAAGGGTGGCCTATTCCTCCAGAGCTTGCACAGTTGGAGCAAAAATGCTTGCAGATAGCTTCTCTAAGTCCCGAGCTTGCGGCCATGTCACCCCAGCAATTGCTAAACTTTTGTGCGCGCTTATGGAGAATGTCATCCCGAATAGGGCAAGAGCGATTCACTGGACGAATTTGCGCCCTTCCTGAAGGCAAAAAATTTGCCTTCATTTCTCCTGATTCGGGCGGAGACGATCTTTTTGTTCCACTTTCTGCTTTGCCACCCAACTGCCGTGTGATGGGGGCACGGGTAGAATATGCTGTTGAAACAAGCTTTGACGCCAAGAAAAATAGAGATGCGCTAAAGGCTATTGACGTAGCAGCAATTACCTAAAGCGCAAACTTGTTTCAAAGGTTTTCCGTCTGTACGGCTTGTATGCCACCTATGCCGCCGCCAGCTCGCCACGTAGCGTGCGCGCCGCCACCGACCGCTCGATATGGAACAGCGACAGCGGAATGAGTGAGAGCAGGAACATCGCCGCCACGAACGGGAAGAACACACTGTAGCCATACACTGTGATCAACGTGGACGCCAGCACGGCGCCTCCTGGCGCGGCGATGCTGGTGACGGTGCTATTCAGGCCGGTATAGAGACCCATGCGGTCGGGCAGTGTCACCCGCGTCAGCAGCGGATACGACGAGGCTGTCTGCGCGGCGTTGCCCACGCCAGCCAGCGCCAGCACGATATAGAGCGGGATCACGTCCTTGATGAAGACGGCGGCAATGGCCGCGCCCGCCATCAGAATCATTCCTAGCAGAAATGTGCGTTTCAGCCCGATGCGGTCGCCAAGCAAGCCAAACGGCCAGACGAAGAGCGCGCTGGTCAGCAGCAGGATGAAGCTCAAAATGAGCGCCTGTGTGTCATCGAAATGCAGGCTCCGCTCGGCGTAATAGGTCAGATTGGGCGTGATGGCGTTGATGCCAAACCACAGAAAGAACTGTGTGGCGAAGTACAGCCCCACCTGCGGATCGCTGCGCAGGCCATTCCAATAGTCGCGCAAGGTATAGCGGTGATGACGCAGCACGCCCGGCAGGTCGCGTGGCTCACGCACACCCAGCAGTGTAGGAATGAAGCCAAGCGCCAGCAGCGCGCCCGTGAGGATGAAGAGGATGGTCAGCGGCGCTCTGCCGCCGTTGAGGTCTGATAGCACAATTGCCAGTACGAGGATGATCACCTGGCCGCTCGCGCCAAGCGCCTGAAACAGTCCGTTTACGCCTCCGCGCTGACGTTCGGGCGTGATGTCGGCTAGAAGCGCCTGGTAGGGGTCGTACATGAGATTGAAGGTCAGCGTAAAAAGGAAAATGCCAATCGTCGCCAGGATGATCGCGGTCAGATTGGCAGAGAAGCCAAAGGGAAAGCCAAGACCCGTCAACTGAGTAAGAAACGGTGTGATGATGACAAAGGCGACGCAGACTGGCGTGAACCAGACGACGAAGATATTGCGGCGGCCAAACCGCTCATGCCAGGTGCGGTCGCTCCACGCGCCAACGAGCGGCTGAAGGATGGCGCCCTCAAACGAGCGCGTGCTACTGAGCAGGCCATTGAGCAAGATGGGCACATTGAGGTTGAGCAAGAAGATCGAGAGAATGAAGTTATTGAAGCCATAGAAGACGCCGGAGCCAAAGTTGCCGCTGGAATAGAGCGTCGCTAGCCGTAGCGAGACGAGAGGCGCCTCGCTTGCGGTGGGGCGCGTCCCCGCAGGGGGAACGGCAGGCTCAGCCGCGCCGCCACCTTCGTAGCCCGGCCCCAATCCCCCAACGCCTGGCAACTCGCCCACCTCGCCCAATAGCCCCTCAGCGACATTCGCCACGCCCATAGCGCCTGCATCGAAATCGCTGGCGCCCTCACCCCCCCGCTGTGATTGATTCGTCTGCTCCATCGCCATAACGCCGCCCTTTCCACACTGAAGACAGTAGGCATACGGTCGCCTCTGGCCGTATGTATCGCAAGTGTAGCATATGTTGGCAATGGCCGCGATAGCTGTCTGGGCAGGCCACACTCGCTGCCAGCGACGACAGCAGTACATATACAGCCCAGCAGCGACAGCAATTGCATAGAGCGAGGCCGTGCAGGCAGCATTCGTGGCAAAGCCTCGAGGCGTGGCTTGAACCGCCCGCCTACTAGCCATCCGCCATCCGCGCGTACAGCGCCTCGTAGTCATCGAGCATACGCGCCAGACTGAAACGCTCAACCATGCTGTCGCGGCATGCCGCACGGCTTATTTCGCCTATCCGCGCGATGGCCTCAACGGCGCTATCGAGATCGCCCGGCGCGACCAGCGTTCCTGTCACGCCATCTTCGATCACCTCGCGCAAGCCACCCTGCGCATAGGCGATCACAGGTGAACCTGCGGCCAGCGCCTCACACGCAACCAACCCGAACGGCTCGATCCAATGCGAGGGGCAGAGCGTCGCCGTCGCGCCTGCCATCAGTTGCCACAGGCGCTCACGCGAGACATGCCCCAGGTAGCGCGCACGCTCGCCAGCCTGATCGAGGCGTGGCGCGATACGTTCGGCGAAGTACGCCTGATCATACACGCCACCCGCCAGCAGCAGCGGACGTTCCGCTCGCGTCGCGATCCCCAGCGCGTCTTCCACGCCTTTCTCCGGCGTGATGCGTCCTGCATAGAGCAGATAGCCGGTAGGATCGGGTTGCGCGCCAAAGGGGATGCGTTCGACAGCGATCCCGTTGTACACCACCGCGTCAATCCGGCAGAAGGGCGCATACGCTGCGGCGCTGGCCTGCGAGACTGTCGCCAGCCAGACATTTTTTGCTTTGGTTTTAGACGTAGCGGCTTCCTGGGGAGGAGCCAGCCGCGTCAGTTCATTGCGGATGCTCCGGTCGCCTACCGGCAGATGCAGCGTATGCAAGACGGGAAGCGGCTGACGCGATGCGTAGGCAAAGGCGGCCCAGTCGTAGGCGTGCGCATGGAGCAAATCATGCTGATCGGCCTGGCTGGCGATCACGTCATAGGCGCGGCTGAATGCCTGATTCATACGCTGCGCCTCTTCGTCGTCTGTGGCTGGCGCTTCTTCGCGGGCGGAGGGCGTCGGCGCCGCGTGTTCGGAAAAGCGGGCTGGCTGCAACTGCGCGGAATCTATGCCAAACGTGACAAGTTGCGCCTCGCCAAGCAGGGCTGGATCAGACCTATCGGCGGCGTAGAGCGTGACAGCATGCCCGCGCACCGCCAATCCCACGGCAAGGTCACGGAGCATAGCCTGTGCGCCGCCGATGAAAGGCTGGGTGATGGGCGCAATCAGGGGGGCCAGCAAGGCGATTCGTAACTGCCTCCTCATTGACCTAACCCCCAACCCCTTCTCAATAAATGGGAAGGGGAGAATCGCCGCCTACGCATTGGAAAATATCTCCAGGTTTGTGCCACTCAATGGGCGCGCGTCTGGCCCAACGAGGAAGAGCAGGATGCGCGCGAACTCATCAGGAGTCATCCCTGCCTTCAGGTGCGGCGCGGCTGCCCGTAGCATCTCGGTATCCACTGCGCCAGGGCTGACTGCGATCACACGGATGTTGTGCGGGCGTCCCTCCACGGCCAATAGTTCGCTCAGCCCCGCCACGCCAAACTTCGACGAGTTGTAGGCGCTCAGGCCGGGAAACTTCTCGACGCCACGTACGCCCGACAGCGAGGACAGATTGACGATGATCCCACCGCCGCGTGGGATCATCGCGCGAAACGCCTCACGACAACACAGAAACGTCCCCCGCAGGTTTACGCCCAACACATGATCCCACTGCGCCACCGTCATCTCTACAAAGGGTACGTTGACCAACGTGCCCGCGCTATTTACCAGGATATCCACCGGGCCAAAGGCGTCGGCCACACGCGCAAAGAGCGCCTGCACGCTCACCTCGTCCGCCACGTCGCAGGGGACGGCGAGCGCCTGTCCACCTGTGGTGGTGATCGCCTGGGCGTTGGCGGCCAACGCCGCCTCGTCGCGCGCAGCCAGCGCCACCCACGCGCCCTCCGCCGCAAAGAGCGCCGCCGCCGCTCGCCCAATCCCCCGGCTAGCGCCCGTTACAATCACTGTCTTGCCCGCCAGCATGCCCTGGCTCTTTGCTGCCATTGTCTCATTCCACCTTCGCAAAATCCTTGCAATGCGTCAGACGGCGCCTGTGTATGCCATCTCCCGCATTGCCACGCATCTCATTTTAGCGTATGCTGTGTATGGTAGTCATCATGCCGGATAGCGGATGAGGTAAGCAGAAGCCATGCAGAGCGCAACTCGCAAGAACTCGACCCCCCAAAAATCGGCGCAGAGCGCCAACGGAAGCCCGTCCATCGCAACAACCACCGCTCCACGTCGGGCAATCAACGGAAACGGCGGAAGCAACGGAAGCAATGGGAATACGCCAAACAACGGGCAAAAAGGCCGGACAGTGAAAAGCTCCAACAGAGTAAACGGCGCTTCCACAAAGAACGCAATGATCCAAAGCGCGAACCCCCAGGCGGGCGCCTCCTTCAAGATGACGCAGCGTATCACGCGCTGGCTCTCGGTCATCACCGCGCTAGGGGTGTTCACTGTCTTCGAGCTTGGCGTGATCGTCACGAATACCGGTTCACAGGCGGGCTGCGGCAACGATTGGCCGCTCTGCAAAGGGCAGCTTTTCCCCAATCTCGACCTCTCATCGGGAACACTCAACACGACTGCGCATGAGTTCATTCACCGCATCGGCGTTCCCATCGAGACCGTCCTGATTCTGGCAATGATCGTCGGTATCCTGCTGACCTGGCGCGTGCGCCTGAATATCCCCATCATCACCGGACAAGTTACCAGGCAAAAGCTATTGCGCGCGCCGCTCTCATTGCTGCGCGCGCTTGGGCAGACCTACATGCGCGCCCGAATTGAAATCAAGGTGTTTCTGCCCGCGATGATCGGCGCGTTCTTCGCCGAGGCGATCATTGGCGCGCTCGATGTGGCGTATCCACAGTCGGCGCCGATCAAAGCCACCCACTTTGGTATCTCACTCCTCTCGTTTGTTACCATTTTGCTTCCGGCCATCTTTGTCTTCGATGAGAACGGCTGGGATAAGCTGCGCGACCGTGGCGTGGCGCAGGGCTTTCGCTGGCTGACGTGGGGGCTGCTGGCCTTTACGGTGGTGGTGATCTATCTGGGCGCCTACATGCTACACGCTGGCGCAGAGGCAGGCTGCCTGGGGTGGCCACTCTGCAACGGCCAGGTCTTCCCTGGCTTCGGCGGCCTGGCGGGAACCAGCTTCATCCATCGGCTGGCGGCGGGGCTGCTCACGCTTGGCATTGTGGCCCTCTTCACACAGGCGTGGCGGCTGCGTGCTGCGCGGCATGATCTCTTCTGGGCAAGCGTCGCGGCGCTGATTCTGGTGTTGTGCCAGGCAGTCGCCGGAGCCATCGTGATCTTTAGCCAGTTCAACCTCTTCAGCAAAGTAGCCCACAGCTTCTTTGTGGCACTGCTGGTTGGAGTGTTGTGCTATATGTCGCTGCATGTCGTCCCCCGACCCAGGTCGGCGCGTGAGGGCGGCCCCAAAGTGACGAAGCGCATCCTTGGCGAGCGGCGCACGCGTGTGGCTGCACGCGCTTAAAATTAAAATAACGTCAGTTCGGGATAACTATGCCACGACCAGGGCAGTCATATCCAGGTGGAGTGATGGCTTCTTGGGTGGGTGGCAGTCGGCAATGAGGCCAGCCAGAAGATGCGCCAGGAAGTTGAAGGGACTCCGATGCCGGGTATGCTCAATCTGGCAGACGTTTGTGAGTTGGTCATTGATCGTCTCGATCAGCGTGCGTTTGCGCAGCAAGAGCGAGTCGGCCAGCGCCAGCACGCGGGGGCGCATGTTCTTTCTCAGCTGGGTGATCAGTTCGATGCCGTGGCTCGCTGCCTCGCCAGGAGCAGAGCGATCTGGTAGGCTTACTTGCCGGGCTGAGTGGGTTGACATTGCCACGCGAGGCGGTGGTGACCGCATTAAGGAGGATTCCAGTGATTGATGACTTGCTACGCGAGTCGGGAGTGATCGAACTCTTCCGCGAAGAGGCCATGCGCGAGGGCCGCGCTGAGGGCGCAAGACGAATAGCAATCCTTGCGCTGGAAAGCCGATTCGGCGTGCTGTCGGACAATATGCGTACCGCGATCAACCAGGCAGATGAAACTACTCTGGAAGACGTCGTGATTCATAGCGCAGATACATTGGAACAGACGCGCGCCCGCCTGGGCTTAAACTGAAACCCACAGACGGGCGCCGATTTACCTTGCAGCCAATCCGCTCTCTTCTTCAACAGGATCGAGCGAGTGGCGTGCGAACCACATCTGCACGTCGAATGGCTCCTCGCCAGGAGCAGGCTTCGCATGCTGATACGAGCCATCCTCGGCGAGAATGCGTGTATTCTCGGTATCACGCAGGTACACAGGGAGCGCCACCTCGATGATCTGCGCACGCAAGCGGGGGTCTTCGAGCGGGAACAGCACCTCAACACGATGATCGAGGTTGCGCGGCATCAGATCGGCGCTGCCCATCAGCACCTCTTCCTTGCCCGGCTCACCGCCATTGGCGAAGTAGTAGATGCGGCTATGCTCCAAAAAGCGCCCAACCAGGCTGCGCACGCGAATATTTTCGCTCAGCCCAGGGATGCCTGGTCGCAAGCAGCAGATGCCGCGCACCAACAGATCGATCCGCACGCCCGCCTGTGACGCGCGATAGAGCGCCTGAATGAAATCAGCGTCCACCAGCGCATTCGTCTTGAAGATCATCCGCCCGGCGCCCGTTTGCTCATGGCGTACGATCTCCCGCTCGATGCGCTCCATCAACCCTGTGCGCAGCGAAGTGGGCGCCACCAGCAACTTGCGATAGCTGACGCCACGCGCAAAACCAGTCAGCGTGTTGAAGAGCATCGAAACGTCTTCGCCGATCTCTGGGCGTGAGGTCAGCAAGCCGTAATCTTCGTAGCCGCGCGCTGTCGCCGCATTATAGTTGCCTGTTCCCAAGTGTACATAGCGCCGCAGCTTGGCGCCTTCTCGCCGCACCACCAGCGCCACCTTGGCGTGCGTCTTCAGATCAACCTGACCATAGACCACATGCACACCGGCATGCTCGAGCATGCGCGCCCACTCAATGTTGTTCTCTTCGTCGAAGCGCGCCTTCAGTTCCACCAGAACGGCCACCTGCTTGCCACGCTCACAGGCCTCGAGCAATGCCTGCACCACTGGCGAGTTATGTCCCACGCGATAGAGCGTTTGTTTGATAGCCAGCACATCCGGGTCAGCCGCCGCCGTCTCGATGAAGTCTGTCACGGCGCTGAACGAATCATACGGGTGATGTAGCAGAATATCACCCGCATGGATCGCCTGGAAGGGATTGGCGTTGCGCTGCAAAGCAAGCGGCATCCGCGCAACAATTGGATTGTCTTTGAGGTCAGGACGGTTCAGGCTCAGTAATTGATCAAGGCTACTGAGATCAAGCGGCCCCTCGAGTTCAAAGATGTCGGCCTCATCCAATACCAGCTTCTCGCGCAGAACAAGGTTCTCGCGCAGCAGCTTCCGCACATAGTGTGGCGTCTCGCGCTCGACGATCAACGTGACCACCGAGCCAAAGCGCCGCTGTTGCAATCCCTGCTCGATGGTATCCAGCAGGTCGCCCGCCTCATCGGCTTGAATCTCAAAGTCGGCGTCGCGCAGCACCCGGAAGGGATACGACGCCACGATCTCCATCCCCGGAAACAGCAGATCGAGATGCGCGGCGATCAATTGTTCCAGCCAGACAAACGCCACCTCGGCGGGCGGCCTGATCGGCTCAACCAGGCTCGACTCTGGCAGCGCCTCCGCTTGGCGTTCACGACGCGCCTTCTCCTGCTCGGCCCGCCTGGATAGCTCAAACGGCACGGGAACCAGACGCGGCAGTGTTGGCGGAGCCTTCAGCCGCGCAAACGAAAATGTCTCACCGACCAGCGGATCACGCAGGATCACCGCGAGATTGAGGCTGCGACTGGAGATCATCGGAAAAGGATGGGCGCGATCCACACCCAGCGGCGTCAGCACGGGGAAGACGGCCTCGCGGAAGAACCTGGCCGCCGCCTCGCGCTGGGTAGGCGAAAGCTGTGAGTAATCGAGCAGATGAATACCCGCCAGCGCCAGTCGTGGCTTGATGTCGGTGGTAAAAACGTTGAGCTGATCGCGTAGAATATCGAGCACAAGCGGACGCAAGAGTGCGATCTGCTGACCAGCAAGCAAGCCATCCGGCCCGGCGTCGTTCACCTGTGCGGCAAGCTGATCTTTCAGCCCGGCCAGCCGCACCATCAGAAACTCATCCACCTGATTGCTCACGAAGCTGATAAACTTCACACGCTCCAGCAAGGGATGACGATAGGATTGCGCTTCTTCGAGCACGCGGCGAATAAACGCAACGGCGGCGATCTCGCGATTGATGTACAATTCGGGTCGGCTCATGCTGTAAGATTCCTTGCCCTGATGCTTCTGTTTGCCCTGTTGGCGTTGTGTTGTCTGCTCGGAACGTATCGCCGCTTCGCCCGCTTCGCCCGCTTCGCCTATTTCAGGCGCTTCCTCAGACATTTCGGCGGTTTCTTCGTACGTCTCAAGGCGCGCAAGAGCGCCCTCTTTTGGGACGCCAAGAGACTTACCGTTGGCGTGAGACTTCCGCTTGCCGTTCAGTTTGCCATGCGCGTTGTTGGCCTCAGTCGCGCGCGCGCCTCGTTGCCCCATACCCAATACCCACACCCAGTCCGTCGAAGAAGATAACATCACTTACATCATATGATACGCGCGAAGGCGCCATGCCAGTACGCCAAAAGCCCTAAAAGTGTTGACAGCGAACGCAAAGTTGCGTACAATCGCGTGGCGTAGAACGATCCAACTTCAGGACTTCAGGTATCATCGGAGCGAACAATAGACGGACACCAAAACACTTGGTGTTTGGGGTGTGCGGGGAGGCGACAGCATGGGTTTCAGCGTGGGTATGGGCGCGCGAGAGGGTAGTGTTCATCTTCGGCAAGGGCGACACGGCTCGCCGCCTTCCGCTGGTGGTTGGCGCACGGCGCAACGGATGCTCTTTATGCTGCTTGGCCTGGCGCCGCTCATGCTGGCTTCGTGCAGCTTCCTGACGCCAGCCAGCACAGGCGCCACGCTCGCGGCAAATCAAACCTTCACTTGGCCTTATAGCGGCACAGGGAAGATCAGTTACGGCGAGGTGCTTGACCCTGCCGAGATCACCGATCAGAAAGACCTGGGAACCGTCTCGATGATCTTCACCAATCTGGTGACGTTCAACAGCAGCACGCTTCAGGTCATACCCGACGCCGCCACCAGTTGGGATGTTGGCGCCAACGGCACGTCGTATACCTTCCATTTGCGGCCCAACATGCGCTTCAGCGATGGCTCTCCCATCACCGCACGCGACTTCGCCTATAGCATTCAGCGGTCACTCAGCCCACAATTGGGCTGCTTATATGACGCCAATACCTACGGCGCTGGGCCGTGCAGCAATCCTGTGAACCCCACCAATGGCCCTGGCCCCACATATCTTGGCCACATACTAGGCGCCAGCAGTCCAAATGGTGGCTATATCGCAACGGGGAAGGGAACGCTGATTGGCACAACCGCCGCGTTTGGCTTGCAGATCATTGACGAACAGACCCTGCGCATCAACCTCGATGCGCCCATTGCCTATTTCCTCGAGGCGCTGAGCTATCCCACCAACGACGTGCTCGAACAGTCACTCGTCGAGAATCCCAAGTACGCTGGTGGAACCTGGGTAGATCACCTGAACCTCGGCGGATGTTCCGGCCCATTCAAGATTGTGTCATATGGGGCGCAAGACAATCTGATGACCCTGGTTCCCAACCCCTATTGGGAAGCGGCCTGGGGCAAGAAGCTGACCCTCACCAAAGTGGTGCGCCCGATCATCGAGTCTATTGACACAGAATACGCAAGCTACCGGAGCGGCGCCGCATACGATTATACGGATGTGCCTGCGAGCGATTACAGCTTCGCCAGCGGCCAGAGCGACTTCCACCAGATTCCCACCCTGGCGAACGAGTTCTTTGGCATGAACTTTGACATGCCCCCATTCGACAACGAGGTCATTCGCCGCGCATTCGATCTCTCGCTCAACAAGCAGTTGCTCGTGGATCGCGTGGAGAACGGCGGCGCTATTCCCTCGAACCATATCGTTCCTGAAGGCATGCCAGGCTACAATCCTAACCTGACAACGCCGCCGCCCGACTCCACACTTTCGCTCACTGGCAACCAGACGGTGGCGCTCAATCTGCTGAAAACCGTTCAGCACACATGCGCTACCACAGGCGAGGCCATCACACCCCCTGATTACTGCCCATACATCGTGGCGAAACAGGGTCAGGCGCCCCAACCGATCTACATTTGGGTCAACACAGACAACCAGACGACACTGAATCTGGCGACCGCCGCCGCGCAGGCATGGTCAAACGCGCTGAACTTGAATGTACAGATCAAGAAGATCAATAGCGTTGGGACAACCTCAGCATTTTCCAACCTCGTCGCCGACGTTATTCTCAACGGATGGCAGCCACCCGATCACCATGCCAATCCGGCGCAGATGTGGATTCTTGGCTGGGTAGCCGACTTCCCCGATCCGTGGGACTGGCTCTCCAACCAGTTTGAAATTACCTCTATCTTCGACGCTGGCAACGTCAGCATTCCACAGGTCACGCAGTTGATGCAGCAGGCGGATGTCGAGGCCGACCCGACGAAGCGTATGCAGGAGTACAATACCATCGAGCAAGACCTGGTGAACACCGTCGCCTGGATTCCCTTCCAGCAGGACAAGCTCTTCTGGCGCTTACGGCCCTGGGTGCGAGGCTTCGCGCTGAATGAGCTGGAAAACATGCAGGATGTTGACTGGCCCAACGTGTACATCATCTCGCACTGAGGCCACCTTCCCCCGCCCCAACCAATCCACTTGGGGGCGGGGATTTTGTATTGTATACCTGCATGTCAACAGAGGAGCATAGGAGGCTGGTGAAGGAAAGCATGCGTATTTTGCTGTCGGGCGGTGGCACAGGCGGGCATATCTACCCCGCGCTGGCCGTAGCGCACGAACTGCGCGAGCGATACGACGCCGAGTTGCTTTACCTTGGCGATCTGAACGGCCTGGAAACGCGGCTCGTTCCGGCGGCGGGCGTGCCCTTTGTCGGTGTCACGGCGGGCAGGCTGCGCCGCTATCTCTCCCCCGGCACGTTCACCGATCTTGGGCGCATCCCGCTGGGCGTGGCACAGGCGCTCCGTCATGTGAAGCAATTCAAGCCAGATGTAGCCTTCACCAGCGGTGGCTATGTATCCGTGCCCGCCGGATTCGCCGCCCGTCGCTATGGCGCGCCACTGATGATGCACCAGCAAGATGTGCCTCCCAACCTGGCAAACCGCCTGCTGACGCCGTTTGCCACCCGCATCTCCGTCTCGTTTCCTGACTCCATGCGCTACTTCCCCAGGGATCGCACGGCGCTCACAGGCAATCCCGTCCGCGAGGAGGTGCTTGCCGTCGCCGATTGTGATGAGGCCCAACAGGCGGCGTTGAAAACGCGCTTTGGTCTTGATCCATTGCTGCCCGTCGTGCTGGTCACTGGCGGCAGCCAGGGCGCACGCCATATCAACCAGGCGGTCGCCGACGCGCTGCCCAGGCTGCTGCCAGTCTGCCAGGTGTTGCACATCAGCGGTGAAAAGACGCACGATGAAACACGCGCGCGCGCCGAGGTGGCGCTGGCGCAGAGCGATCCGGCATTGCACGCTCGTTATGCGCTCTACCCCTATCTGACGGATCAGATGCCTGCCGCGCTGGCAGCCTGCGATCTGGCGCTGTGCCGCTCCGGCGCGGCGACGCTGGCCGAGCTTGCGGCGGTGGGTAAGCCGAGCCTGCTCGTGCCTCTGCCACCAGGGTTCACCGGCTCACCCCAGGCGGTGAACGCCGAAATGTTCAAGCGTGCGGGAGCCGCCGAGGTCATCGCTGATCGCGACCTCACTGGCGACCATCTGTGTGCGGCGCTGCTCCCGCTGCTGGATGGCGCGACACGGCGGACGGCAATGGGCAATGCTGCCCGTGCGCTGAGCCATCCCCATGCGGCAACCACACTGGCGCAGGCTATCGTCGCCCTGGCGCAGCGTAAAAGCGCCAGATAACCAGATAAATCGTAAATCGTGGTCGCCCAGGCGGCCTTGGAGCGTACACGCCCGCCATAAGGGAGGGGGTAGCTGCGCCACATCCCTGCGGCGAAACTACCCCCTGATGCCCCACTTTGCATCCGTGCAGACCCTCCCACGCGCGTCCCGCCAGGAGGGTTCACGTTCCTATGCAACAAGTATAGTGGCAGGCGCCTTGTTTGTCCCCACGGTTTTCCGTAGTTTTTTTACACGGTACCGTGTAAAAAAGATGTATCAGACATATCAGGGCAGATTGCAATCAGCGTCGTCGGCTCCCTCTGCGCTCGTGTCCGAGAAATCGAGTTCGTACCCCCGGCTACGTGTGAAGCCAAGTTGCTCATACAGCGGCCGGCCCATCTCCGACGACCAGAGGATCAACCGCTGCATCTTGCGGCGTTGCGCATCATCAATCAACATCTGCATCAGGCGCCGCCCTATCCCCTGGCGACGATACTCCGGCGCGGTATACACGCTTGTCACCATGCCACGCGAGCGATGCAGCCGCTCCAGGCTAGGCGACACCGGCCAGCAGATCAGCACGACACACGAGATCATTCGCCCATCAGCCTCAGCAACCCATGCCCGCGTCATCCCGCTCTCCAACCCTGGGCGCAGAACTGCCAGCGACTCGTCGAGGAACTCCTGCTCAGTGACGCGATGTTCCTCGCCCGCATGGCGCTCGATCTCCATCGCCCAGCGCAAATGCGCCAGCGTCTCAGCGTCCTCTGGCGTCGCCGCTCGATACGTTATTTCAGCCATACTACGGTGTGCCCTTTCTCTCATACAAATGTGTCACATGAAGGCTTAGAAGGCGCCCAGCCTCGCCTGCCGCTCAGTTGCCATGCAATGAGTATATATGCTTCTCCGCATACCTATCATGCCGTTATAGAATGAGGCCGCGTCGGCAGCCTTGGCGCCTTCGCCCCGAGGCGCGCGTTCATGTGCCCGCCTGTTCGCCTGTCCGCTCGCCCGCCTGCTCATCCAACGCTTTATCTTTATCCGACGCAGCCGCCGCCTGAGGCGCCTGCCCCGCCTGAGGCGAAGGCTGAGCAGGTGGACGCCTGGGATAGCCCAGATACGCTGGCGTCGTCGGCGCAGCATTGACAGCTAGATCAACGCCAGTCGGCGCGTCTGCCACTGGTGGATTCCCCGCCTGATACGGCGCTGGCGCCGATGGGAAAGATTGATAGGGTTGATAGGGTTGGTAGGGTTGGTACGGCGCATAGCCGGTATATCCATTGGCGCCAGCCCCATTTGCGGCGGGCGAACCGCTATATCCATACGGGCCATATGCTCCCATGCCAGGCAATGGCGGAGCGCCACCCATTGGAACAGGCCCGCCAAGCGCGGCTGGCGGCACAGGCTGCCCAGTGGCGGCTACAGGCGTAGCAACCAATCTGGCGCGCGCACGCCGACGCTGAAGCAGCAGCAATCCAGCCAACGCTACCCCCACGATGACCACAAGGGCGATCAGGCCAACGATGACCAGCAGCAGATCAGTTCCCAAAAGGGGCGACACTGCGCCGGGCAGCGTTTCATGGGTGGCGAACTCATCCGCATAGACCTTGTACGGCAGGATGCCCCGAAAATCGGGATAATCGTTCGCCAGGGCATCGAGTTCTCGCGCGGCGGTATGCCAATGGCCTACGCGCGTTGAAGCGTAGTCGCCAAACGCCTGCTCCCAGCGCCGCTCGAACGTTCCCGGCTTCATGCTGATCCCATTCGCATTGATCAACGGCATGGCGCTATTGCTCGACCGCAGAAACGCAGTGATGCCCTCGGTATCAGACCCGCCGAAGCTGACAATGCCGACGATATGGCCGTTGGAGTCGAGCGCAGGGCCGCCACTGTCCCCATGCTCGATATTGCCGCCCACCTGGATCAACTCCGCGCCGTCGTCATTGCGCTTGATGGCGCTGACGGTCGCCGTGTTGACCGAGGGCGTCAGCAGATTGGTTGGATCGTTGGTGGCGTCGCCGTTGCCGGGGAAGCCGATCACCGTCAGCGTATCGAGCACCTCCACGTTGCTTGCATCATCGAGCGTGATGCTTGGGGTATCGGTCAGTGGAATATGGACGATAGCCACGTCATCCTGCGTAAAGCTGCTGTAGGCGACCACCGAAGCGTCAAACGTTTGGGCTTTGAACAGGCCGGTCAGCTCATCGGCTGCATCCTGCGGAGATGGTGTGATTGGGCCGGTATAGCTGGTGTCGCGCCAGGCGTAGCGGCGTGGCGCCGAGTAGGTAGTGGAATAGGGAATGCCCAACGCCTGTACCGCGCCGTTTTCCACATCGGTGGCGCTGACCGTCACACCCAGGCAGGAGGCGCTGTCAATCGCATCGGCGATCTGCTGGGCGGACTCCGGCGACTGAAAAATGACAGGATCGAGATCGGCGCGGTCAATGTTCACTACATGCCCTGCCGTGAGGATGTCGCCATTGGCGCTGATGAACGCGCCAGAGCCAAGCCCGCCCAGTGTATAGCCCGGCTCGGTGGACGGCAGCGTCACATCCGCGCCACACAGGCTCAGCGTGATATGCGCGGTATAAATTGTAGCCAGCCGCACCACAGCAGGCGAGGCGATGTCTACCTGGCGCACGACGGGATTGCTCAGATCGCCGCCCGGCTCACGTCCGCCCGTTGTCTGCGCTGAGGTCATTCCCGCAGCCAATGCCGCAGGGCTGGCGAATGCAGTCACGCCAAGCAAGCCCACAAATGTAAGCATGCTGGCCAGTATGAAACGCAGGGCGCTGTGATAGATACTTCTGGGGAATGGCGTCGTGCGCATATGAGATGGCTCCTCTGGATAGCGAAAAATCAGTCTGTATGCGTTAATCGTCTGAGTTCAGTATAACGCTTGATGATAAGAAAACAGGTTTGCGCGCCAGATGCGCTATGTGATAGAACGAGCGGCTTATCTCACAGTTCGGGCAGCCTAGCCTCAGGCTCAGGAATCCGATGAGTATCCAGGAAGTAGGCGTATGCGCGCAGGTAGTCATACATCCCCTCATGATAGTAGGCAAGCCAGAGGTCAATCCCCTAAGTGATCGGCGATGGCCGCTGCACGACCTCATTGCGCAGCCGCTTCAGTTCTTCTTCCAAGCGCCGCCGGGCGGCCACCACACCTTCACGGTCTCATACACGGTCTCATACACGGTCTCATACGTCCAATGCAGGTCGCCGTCTGCGCAATAGGCGCCAAATGGATCAACCTGCGCCGCCGTGATAACCTGATGAAACTCAAAGAGAGACGCCGGTTGCTTGAAGACAACCTCACTGCCATAGTCATTCAATCCGACGTTATGCGGAGCAGCCTGTGGCCCTGTACCACAGGTATCCGTCTCGCCGCAATCGAGTCGGCGCCGTCCGCTCTCTAGGCGGACTTTGTGGCGGAAGCCCTGAGGCGCGGGTTCACCCACCCGCCGCGCTATGCCGTGCGCAAAACCGAACCAACCATACTTCCCCTTAGCCCCACGATCCCTCCCCCGCTGAGGGAGGGGCAGGGGTGGGGGCTGCTACGCCAGCCTCGGCGCTACCTCAGAGGCGAACACCTGAAGCGGCGTATGGTCATAGGCGAGGTCAGGCATGTAGAAGATGAAGTAGTTCACCCCAACGTCTTTATATTGTTGCAGCCGCTCCACCACCTGATCGGGCGTCCCTACCAGCGCCATCCGTGAGAAGACTTCGTAGCTTACGTTCGAGCGGCTGCGCGCCTGCTCGGTTGCCTTTTCGGGGTCGTCGCCCGGCTTCAGCAAAAAGAGGTTGATGTTTGTCGAGCGGATGATGGTATCGTAATCGCGGCCCAGCGTCTCGCAGTGCCCTCTCAGCACATCGAGCTTGTGGCGCACCTCCTCAGGCGATCCACCGGTGTTGCTGGCGTTCCCATACTTTGCCACCAGCTTGAGCGTCACCTGCTCGCCGCTGCCACCGATCCAAAGCGACGGGTGCGGCTTCTGCACGCCCTTTGGCTCGTTGATAGGTTTATCAATCCTGTAGTATTCGCCTGAGAAGGTGGGATACTCCTCCGTCCACATCTTGACGATGATCTCGCACGCCTCACGGAAGGCGCGCATGCGGTCGCGTGTTTCAGGGAAGCCATAGCCATACGCGCGCCACTCGTGCTCATACCAACCTGCGCCGATCCCGCAATAGAGCCGTCCGTGGCTCAAGACGTCAGTGGTCGAGGCGATCTTGGCCAGCAGCGCCGGATTGCGGTAGCCGATACACGTCACCATCTGGCCAATCTTCACGCGCTGTGTGTCGCGGGCCAGCGCGGCGGTGATTGTCCAGCATTCGAAGGTCGTTTCGAGGGTTGGCGTCGGCACGGTGTGGAAGTGATCGTAGACCCAGATGGAGTCGAACGCGGGAATGGCGTCCGCCGCCTGGGCGACGCGCGTCATCGCCTCGTATTTCTCCACGGGATCGCTGATCTCGGCAAGATCCATGCGCCATCCCTGCGGCACAAAGACGCCAAATCGTGTGGATGTGTTGTCCGCCATATATCTGCCAATTCACCTTTCTTTGCTGTCTCACATGCTATCGCTCTGCGTTATCGCTCTGCGCTATCGTTCGCGTTTGGAGCAGCCGGATCGCTGGGAAGCGCTTCGTAGAACTCAATGCCTGTGGGTTGCGCGCCGGGTTGGCCCTCTTGCGCCGCTTGGGAGGAGCGCGCATGGCCTGCAACGAACTCCGGGCTGTTGGCCCATCGCTCAAAGTCTTCGCGTGTCTCCCAGCGCGTCAGCACGATATATTTGCCCGGCTCATCGCCCGCGCGCAACACCTCAAGCCCGCGAAAACCCGGCATGCTATCCACACGGCCAGCGCGCTTTCGCCAGCTTTGCTCGAAGCCAGCCGCTGCCTGCTCTGGCACACGCACATGAAACAGGCTCACGATCATCGGTTTCTTCTCCTTCGCTATCCAATACCGCCGGATGATTGGGACGCTTCACACACTATGCAGCCACAGAAAGCGCAGCCGCCTCATAGGATGATAGGCGCGACGGCGTAGTCCGTCCAGCCGCGCCAGCATGAAATCGGGCAGGCGCTCAGCTCCTTGACAACGCTGAGATGAGCAATCTCTCATGGAGGTTGCAAGCATAGGTTATACGCACCTGCTTGCCGAACCCTAAATAGCTGAGGACAACTCTGACAACGGAGCAAGTTCGCATGGCGCTGAGAGAACTTCTGCGTCAGCAACAGCGCACACGGGGACAGGATTCAGCTACCTGAACGCGCCGCTATCCATTCTTGAGCCAACCGGCGGAACTCAGCAAAATCGAGCATTGCGGAGTTACCAGGCAAAGCATGCGCCAGCCATTCACTATAGAAAGCGCGGAAGTCAATCTCCTCAGGCCGCGAGACATGTAAGAATGTCTGTCTGCGCTTCTCAATATTGGCGCTGGCCAGGAAAGCAAAGAGTTGGTTTCGTTGATTGCCTTTCTCTCTACCGTTCGTTGCAGAATGCTCACTTGTTCTTGTCGGCTTCCAACAATGCAGAACAAGATCACACCCCGCCGTGTTCTCACTTACAAGCTGCTTGAACGTCGCATGCTGCTCATCAAAGGTGTCAGCTTTGCGAATGACAAAGCCCGCTTCACCAATTGCGCTACGCAATACTTCCCATACCTGGCTTGATGAATTCATAAAGATGAGTAGCAGCCAATGGCCAGGACGGAGAACACGGTAGCACTCAGTAGAGACAGGCATACCGAGATCAGTTGGCAGAGGGGGTTGATCTCTGGCGCGCCTGTATGAGCAGCTTCGCCAACACGGTGAGACTCCATACGGAATGCACACCCGTCGCCAGGCGCTCAAAGACGCCGGCTGGGCCATGCGCTCCTTGCGCGGCGCCGAAGATGGCGATAAAGATGATCGTGAGCAACCCGACGACTACCGAATAGAGCGCCCACCCATGCCACTGTGGTTCTACGGAGAACCGCCAGGCAAGCGCAAAACAACCCAGAGCCAGCGAGGTGATGGCGATGATCGCGAAGATGACATGAACTTTGCCATGCAAGGTTGGCGTGGTGAGGAGTACAGCGCCCACCGGATACCCCGGCGCCGGGTCTTGTGAGAAGAAGCCGTCAACAATCAGCCCAACCCCGGTGAGCGCCTCGAAGAGCGGAAACAGCACACGGGCTCGCCCTGGCCTCAACACACGCCGCCAGCCAACAGCCGAAAACAGCAGCAACACGCCAAACGCGACAAAGTTGATCTGCTGGACGACTCCACCTGGCCCCAGGCTCAGCGCGCTGATCGCCTGCTGGGTGGCGTCGTAGCCAGGGCGAGTGGCTCCCTCGATCAGATAGGTGAGCGCAAACAATATGCCCCCTACAGCGCCACCGCCTATCAAGACAAACTCGCTCCGCGAAAGCCGCGCGCCAGAGAGTTTTCCCTGGCTCTTCCTGGAACCGTCAGACGCTTCCGATGGAGTCATTCCTGATGCGTGACGGCGTTGCGCTTGCATGCTTGCTTTCCCTTCCCCTATGATTACGGCTTTCAACTGAAAGCCGCCACCGCCGAAGCGTGACTCTTGATGAGCGCCTCTCGCTCACCACCCAAGTATATCCTAAAGGAGGCGTGCGGCGTAGTGTGAAGTGTCATAAGAACCGCATGACATTTGTCATAACTCCCGCTTACTCGACCGCGAACACAGGGCACAGCCTCTACCTCTCACAGGCTCCCTACGCAAAATTGCGCATTGCGTATATACGTATACGTATAATACACTTGCAACAAGCGCCGATCTGCGCGTTGTAGCGGCCATGACTGTGAGGGTTACTATGATGGCCAACAAAACAATCTATGTCGCCGACGCCGACCTGCCCCTCTACGAGCAAGCCCAGGCGCTCGCAGGCGGCAACCTCTCATCCGCCATCGCCACGGCGCTCCGCCAGTTTGTGGAGCGCGCGCAACGCGAGGGCGCGATAGACATTGACGTTGACATACCAATGGCAAGTGGCGATGAAGGGCAGGCCGACCAAAGCGGGTTTGCGCCAATTGTCGTGAAAGTCGGCCAGGGCGGCGCCTATACCCTGCAACGCTTTTACGGGCGGCTGCTTGGCAAGCAGCATATGCGCCAGCCGGGGCAAAACAGCATCGTATTCTACCGCGTGTATCAGACGAAAAAAGGCGCGCTGGCGCTCCATGTGGTGAACTCACCTGATTGGTCGGGCTGGTCGAATTGGGGCGATTGGCGCAACTGGAAGCGAGGCACGCGTGATCGCGCCGAAGAGCGCAAACGTGAACGCAGACGCGATAGAGCCGACGAGTGGACGCTCAACTTTGGTGGGTTCACATTCAATAGCTCGCCCATCCACCCACCTGTTCCGCGAGTACCCCCTGCGCCTCCCAACATGCCAGCCACGCCGGATATGCCCAATCCGCCGAATACGCCAACACGACAGGCGCCAGAAGACGAGCGCAGCGGCGCGTGGTGGCAGACCAGCTCGCGCCTGGAAGTCTACAACTCGCTTGACGAGTTGCGTCCCCACATTCCGGCGGAACTGGCGATGGTGGTCGCCCATCGGCTGACGCATGGCGCAAGCTACATCGAAGACCTTGATATTTAGCAACGTTAGCCGCCGGAGCGCCAGCCTCGCTCACTGTCTGGCGCTATGAAAAGAGGTATGAATCTATGGCAGTCGTTTCCGGGTCTGCCGAACAGACCGTAGCGCACACCCCCTCAACCCCAGCGACTCCCGGCGCGCCTGGGCAAACCATCGCCATCGAGGTGGTCAATCTCGTGAAGCGATATCCCAAGGCGACCACCAACGCGGTGGATGGTGTCTCGTTCAGCGTTCCCCAGGGCGAAATCTTCGGCTTGTTGGGGCCGAACGGCGCAGGCAAAACCACCACCATTGGCATCCTGACCACCTTCGTTCGCCAGACGAGCGGCGAGGCGCGCATCATGGGCATAGATGTCGCCGCAGATCCCATGAGCGCCAAGCAGCGTATCGCCGTTGTGCCGCAGCAAAGCAACCTGGATCGCAGCCTCAAAGTGCGCGAGGTGCTAACGTTCCATGCGGCGTATCATGGCATCCCGCGAGCCGAACGCAACGCCCGCGCTGATGCACTGCTCGATGAGCTTGGCCTGGGCGACCGCAAGCGTGACCGCATCAATCGCTACTCCGGCGGCATGGCGCAGCGGCTGATGATCGCCCGCGCGCTGATGCACTCACCCGACGTCTTGTTCCTCGATGAACCAACCAACAACCTCGATCCGCAGTCGCGCCTCTTTTTGTGGGAACGCATCCAGGGATTGAACGCGCGTGGCCTGACCATCCTGCTGACCACGCACGATATGATCGAGGCCGATCAGCTCTGCCAGCGCATCGCCATCATGGATCATGGCAAGATTCTCGCACTTGATACGCCCGCCGGACTGAAAACGCTGATTCCGGGCGGCGTCTCGCTGGAATTGCGTGTGCGCCACGCCAGAGAGCAGCCTGCTGATGGCGCGTCGCCACTGCTAGCGGCTTTACGCGCGCTGCACGGCGTCAGCAAGGTGGACGAAACTGGCTCCGACGAACAGGATACCAGCGGCGAAGTCACGTTCTACCGCCTCTTCGCTCCAGACGCAGGCGCGCTGATCGGCCCGGCGACACAGGCTGTGTTAGCGCAGGGCGCCGAGCTACGCGATCTGCATCTGGCGCGGCCAAGCCTCGAAGATGTCTTCATCTACCTCACCGGAAGGAATTTGCGCTAATGGCTACGACAACTTCCCCAACCGCATCGAACCTGGCCGACGTGGCGCAATCCACACCGCCCACTCTATCCTTGATCGGCGGTGCGCCACGCCCGAAACATAGCCGCCTAGGGTTGATCCTCATCGCCTTCCTGGCGATCTTCCGGCGCGACCTCGCAGTGACGGCGCGCGAGTTTATCGCCTTCCTGATTCAGGTGTTGGTGCAGCCGCTCTTCTTGCTGTTTATCTTTGGCAAGGTGCTGCCGGAGATTGGCGCAGCACAGGCTGGCTTCGGCGCAATCCTGCTGCCGGGCGTGGTGGCGCTGACTGTCGTGCTGACCGCGATGCAGGGTGTCACCCTGCCGCTCGTTCTCGATCTCGGCTTCGGACGCGAGATTGATGACCGTCTGCTTGCGCCACTGCCTGTGGCCCTGGTCGCGGTGGAAAAGGTGCTTTTCGCGGCGATACGCGGACTGGTGGCGGGCGCCGTCATCTTCCCGCTGGCCTGGTGGATTCTGGGGAGTGATTATACTGTGCGGACAGATCGTATTGGGATGCTGATTGGGATAATGGTTCTGACGGCGCTGGCCGGGGCGGCGCTTGGCCTGACGATTGGCGTCTTGATCAAGCCCGAACAGATCGGCCTGATGTTCTCACTGATCATGACGCCGCTGCTCTTCACCGGCTGCACGTACTACCCCTGGGCCTCACTTGGCTCCATCAAGTGGTTTCAGATTCTCACGCTGTTCAATCCGCTGACGTATGGCTCTGAGGGGTTGCGCTACGCGATGACGCCGCCGCAACACGCCACTGTGTATGGCCACACGGTTACATTCGCCATCTCGACCCTGGCCACACAATGGATTTACCTGGGGCTGGGCGGCACGGTGGTTGCGTTCTTCATTCTTGGCGTCTGGCTGTTTAGCCGCCGCGTCGTCAGCTAAGCGGTCGGCAAGCGTCAGTCAAGTTTGTCAAGGCCGGTACGCGCTGCGTTGAGCAGATCGTCCACCATGCGCGTGAGGCGGTTGACGGCAAGCTCACTGCGTTCAAGCGCCTGCTGCAACCCCAGCAAGGTCTTCAGGTCTCCATCGGCAGGCATGGCGCTTCCCGTCTGCGCCTGCTCCAACTGTTCGCGCCGGGAGATCAGCCCTTGCACCTGACGTAGCGCGATCTGCACATTGGCCTTGACGCTTGTGATGGGCGTGCGAAGCTCATGGCTCATGAGGATGAGGAACTCGTCTATGTGCCGTTGCAACTCCTCCTGCGCCTGGCGTACGCGCTTGCGTGTCGGGCGGCGTGGCGTATAGGACGCGCGTCGCTGTTCCCGTTCCACCGCACTGGAGGAGTTGCGGCGAGGCGCTTCGTCCTCATACTCAGATGTTATCTGCCGCGTTGTCACGATGACACCTCACAGTCCAGGATGATTCCAAACGAACGGGGCGCATTCATGCGCGCAGAAAAAGAATATGAGAAGGTGAACACTCTACTCTCCCTCCTGCAGGCGTTTCTCCGCCAACTGCACAGAGGCCAGCACATCGTCAATATCAAATGGCTTGTAGACAATCGGTGTATCGAGCTGCGCCAGCACCTCCATATCAGTCGGCTGCAACGGCGCCTGGCGAGCGGTCAGCAGGATGAAGCGATGTCTGAGCGCCCCCGCCTCCTCGGCGATAGCGCGCAACACGTCCATACCCGATAACCTGGGCATCGTCAAATCGAGCAAGGCGATACAGGGTTCAGCGGCCGCTTGCAATGCCCTAAGCGCCTGTTCGCCGTTGATTGCCTCCTCGACATGGTATCCTGCTCCTGCCAGTAAGAACCGCAATGTTTCACGGATGTCGTCGTTGTCTTCGGCGATTAAAATCTTGACCTTCACAGGAGCGCCTGCCAGAGTCGGCTGTGTCGGTTTACTCTGCATAAGATGACTGCATCCTTCCTGCTTTTCCCTAACGCAAATTGGGCGCCAGCCAACTATCCCCTTACAGGCCGAAGTTCCCCCCGCGTTTCGCTACACACAAAAAACACCCGATCCGGCGGCGTGTGGCGCATCGCCAGATCGGGTGTTTTTTTAAGGGATCCTCAGTGATGAAGGACGTTCTGGTAGATGATCAGCCCCAGCGCGACAAGCGCGACAACGGTGATCAGGAAGACAATGACCGAGAAGATCGCCGTATACACGGCTGAACGCTCCGGCGGGCGGCGGTGCTTACTTGGCAACGGCGCAGGGGCCACCGCATAGGGATGTGTCACTAATGGCGTAGGTTGCGTTGGTTGCGTTGGTTGTGCAGACGGCGTCGGTTCAGCGCCGGTAGGCGCCACAATTTGGGCAGACGCTTCAGATGCGGTTGCAACGGCGGCTGCGCTTGCCACAGGGCCAGGGGGCAACGCCGGAACATCCTTCACCCCAGGAATAGCGCGCTTCTTTTCGCCCGCCGCCAACGCCGCATGCTCATCTATGTAGCGGTTGTGGTAATAGGCAATGGCGCGTTCACCGGCTACCCGCAAGAAGGTGTAATCCACCGCGCCCCCGACGATGGCGCTTACGCCTGGGATGATGCGCCCGATCCAGCGCGCGGTCTGCTCTTCGGTCAGATCGAGGCTCAGGCGCGCAAGGATACGAGGCAACACACGCGGCAACAACTCGGTCAGCCCTTCGCGGGTGAGCCAGTTGCCCACGCCGCGCAGGCTATCCACCCCTGCGACAAGCGCCAGCACATCGGCAAGGTGCGCCTGTTCCTCCATCAGGCTGGTGTCGTAGCCATACGACTGCGCCACCTTCGCAGCCATCCGCACAGCATAGATGGCCGTCAACTGCACGTCGAGTCCCGTCGCCACCAGCGCCCATAGTCCACCCGGCAGGCTGGTGAGCGCGCCGGTCAACAGCGCCCGATGGCGATAGTGGGCGGCGAAATGCTCGGCGACTTTATCCATCTGTCTCAATGGCGCATTGCGAATATCCGAGAACTGTTGGATGTTGTGGTTGCGCGCCTGATGTTCATGCAACACCGTCTCATCCGGGCGTGACGCCCAACTCAGCGCGTGATTGATACGCTCCGAGGTTGGGCCTGGCTTTTCGATCAACTGCTTCACATCGGGCGGCAGCGCCTCGATGGCGTTGGCGACACGCTCTTCAGGTGGATGCAGATAGCCCACCTCTTGCGAACTGCTTGACATACGTTCCCTTTCGTTCCTGGCGCAGACCGGTTTGCTCCAGTTTCTGCGCCACCGCGTCAGCATATGGCTTATGGCGTCGCACAATCGGCAAGAGAGAAAGCTATCCAAAGAGAGCATGTTTACACATGGCTTGTAGGGGCGCAGCCAGAACACGATGCGACGCCAAACGGTGTCTGGGGTGCAGGATCAGTATATGTGAGAATGAGATGATCGGCAAGGGCAGACCGTTTCTCCTATGGCAGCTTGACAGGTAGAGGCACGTTTGCTATCGTGCCTGCATAGGTGAGGGAGGAAGCGTAGGGCGCCGGGAGTGAGAACCTTTGGGCGACCCGTGGGGGATAGTTGCGAGGTGATGTGTATGTCCGCTCTTGCGCCGATTCTTGCTGTGGATGATAGCGCGCCGATTCGCGAGATGATACTGGCTGTCCTCTCTGGCAGGGGGCTACGTGTGGTGACGGCGGCGGATGGCCGCGAGGCGCTGGAGCGGCTGCGTGCGGCGGCGGAGCCATATATTGTGCTGCTCGACATCGTGATGCCCGTGATGGATGGCCTGCAACTCTGCGCCGAGATCGAAAAGGATGCGGCGGTGCAACGAGCCGGACACCAGATCATCTTGATGTCGTCAACTGTGCGGCTCAACGACAGACAAAGCCCCGTTGTCTCGGCGTATCTCAACAAGCCGTTCACCCGCCAGCAATTGATCGAGGTCGTTACCTCCGCACAGAACGCCATCTACGCCTGAGGGATCAGGCAAAGAATCAGGCGCGAGCTAGCCTCCAGCGTTGGTAGCTCCAGCCCGCCAGCAAGATCAACGCGCTCAGGCCAAGCAATAGTGCGATGCTGGCGATGGCCTGCGCCGCTGTGGCATGGGTGATGACACTGCTATCCGAGCCAAAGAAGGCGACCGCCGCATAGTCGCCATCCGCAGTAAGAAGTGTACCATTGAGGGTGGGCAGGCGCGGCAGGTAGATCAAGTTGCCCCAGAACCAGTAGCCCAGGAAGAGGAACTGATAGAGCGGCCCCCAGATCACCAGTGGGCAGATCAGCGAGAACGCCGCCACAAACAGCACGCCAGGCACGATGATCGCCAGGAACGGCCCGACCGCCAGGGGAAAACTCAGCGTGTCGCGCCCCCTGACTGCCAGCAGATAGGCGACTCCGGCGGCATAGGCGATCAGCATGGGCAGCAACGCCGCGCCCACCACGCCGATATACTTGCCCAACAGACGCGCGCCTGAGGACGCTGGCAACGTGTTCAACGTTTCTTCCACTCGTGTTTTACGGTCGCGTGTCAGCCGATCCGTCGTGAGAAAGCCGACAGCGATGGGCAGGAAGAACATCACCAGCGAAGCCACAGCGGCGAAGGCTGAGACCACCGATGGGCGATGGCTGTCGTCAGTCCAGGTCTTCGTCCCCAGGATGGCCAGAAATGTCAGCGCCGCCACGCAGAAGAAACCGATCCACAGCGCCCACCGGCGAACCTGCATCAAGAACTCGTAGCGGGTCGCGCCCCAGAAGGCGCACCACTGATTGATGGTATATGACGTATTCTGTGCGATCATTGAAAAGTCTCCACTTTCGATCAGGACGCCTAGCGTTCGCGCATGAACCAGACGTAGCTATCTTCGAGCGTCGGCTCAACGAGTCTCGCCCCAGCCTGTGGCGCCATATCGCCCACCACACGGAACTGCGCCCCGGCGCCTGTCTGGATCGTCGAGACAACGGCGAGATCGCCCTGTGGGCGCATGCTCACATGCGGCGTGGTGAGCGTCCAGACATGGCCGCGCGTCGCCTGGGTGAGTTGGCCAACCGTCCCCTGGAACAACACGCGCCCGCTCTTCATGATGGCTACCCGCTGGCAGGTCTGGGCGACATCCTCGACGATGTGGGTGGAGAGGATCACCACCCGATTGCCTCCCAGATCGGCCAGCAGATTGCGGAAGCGGATGCGCTCCTCCGGGTCAAGCCCGGCGGTCGGCTCATCCACAATCAAGAGCTGCGGGTCGTTGAGCAACGCCTGCGCGATGCCCACCCGTCGCTTCATCCCCCCCGAATACGTCTTTAGTTTGCGGCTCGCTACATCGGAGAGCGCCACCAGTTCCAACAGCGTGTCCACCCGCTGACGACGCGCCTGCCGGTCGTCCAGCCCTTTGAGCAAGGCGATGTAGTCCAGAAACTCACGGGCGCTGAGGTCGGGATAGACCCCCAACTCCTGCGGCAGATAGCCCAAGAGGCGTTTGACCGCCAGCTGGCCCTTCCCGCTGAGCGCATCGAACGCCCCCACCTGCACACTGCCGCCGCTGGGCCGCAGAATGCCCGCCAGAATCCGCATCAGCGTCGTCTTGCCTGCGCCATTTGGCCCCAACAGCCCAAACATGCCGCTGGGGATGTCCAGCGTCACCCCGTTCAGCGCATGCACACCGCCGCGATATGTTTTTCGCAGGCCACTTACTATTACTCGCATGAGAGACCTCCAGATGTCGTGAAATATGGTGAAATGGAGCTATCTATCTGCTACTCGCTGGCGGCGTCGGCGCTGCGGATCAGCGATTCGCCGCGGCGCAGGGGCAGCCAGCCAAGCAGGAACAACACCAGCGCCAGCGCAATCAATTCGAGACGGCTGGAAAGCCAGAACGAGACGGAAGGAGCCAGTGTCGTTGGGAAGAGAAAGAGCGGATTGAGCCAGGCATACACGACGAAGTAGCCATAGGCAAAGCTCTCGATCAACCAGACGACGCCCACCACCGCGCCGCTGAGCGCGCCGTTGCGCAGCAGCGCGGCCAGCGCAAAGCCCAGCGCCGCCAACACCAGCAGCGGCGCCAGCCAGGTCAACTGCAACTCCAAAAACTGCGGCGCAACGCCGGAATAATCAGCCTGGGCTGGGATGCGCCAGAACTTCCAATGGTAGAGAAAAACTCCCGCGACAATCGCCACCGCGCCCGACGCGGCGATCACCAGCGCCGCACGGAGCAGCGCCGTCAGCGCGAAGGGCTGCGGCAGCGTCAGCCGTAGCTCCATCGCCTGATCGCTTGTGGTCAGGCTGGCGACGACCACCGCCGCGCCCAGCGGCAGCAGCATCTCAATGGTGGCCGTCATCAATTGAGCCAGCGTATGGTGATCGCCATGCGCGGTGAAGAGCCGGATCGCTATCGTCGCCAGCGTCATCCCCGCCACAATCACCACAGGGACGGCCAGCGTCCACAGGCGCATCACGCGCAGTTCATACCAGATGCGTTCCATATCCTGTCAGGCTTCCTTCTGTTCTACAGGGAGACGTTGAGGCGTAAGCAGCGCAAGAACTGCCACACACAGCGCAATCACACCAAGCGTCAGCGGATTGGCGCCCCAGAGATGGATCGCCGCCAGCCGCAGCGTGTCAAAAGCTGGCCCTGCGTTGAGCGCGCCCCGCAGTGGCTCCGTCAGCGTTCGCATGATCTGTGTGGCGTCCAACAGCAACGCGGCGCCAAACGCGACAGTGGTTCCCGCCAGCAGGCTCAGCGCCAGTGTCAGCGCCGACAGCAAGAGCAGCGGCCCCACCCAGCCCTGAGCGATCGTCAAGAGCGGTTCACTGCTCATCCAGCCGATCAACGCGGAGGCGCACAGCGCCAGCGCGCAGTTATACCCCAGCGCCAGCGCGATACGGCTGGCCAGCAGGAAACGCAACGAGACGGGTGTGGCCATCGTCAGCTCTAGAGCGGAGTCGTTCTCCGTTTGCGCCAGGAAGGCCATGCTGATCGCCGAGGCGCCCGCCAGCGTGAAGGCCAGCGCCACAGCGTAGTCATACGTTCCGCCGCGCAGATGGATGGCGCACGCCAGGGCCACAGCAGCCAGCGCCCCACAGACCATCACCAGCCACACCTCGCGCCGGATGATACGCGCCTGCCGCACAAACGCCTGAACGTAGGCGGATAGCAGCCCGCTCACTACAAGTGAGCGTTGACTCCCCTCTCCCGTCAGCCTGGAACTTGCCAGCATTCTCCCCTCTCCCGTCGCAACGGGGGTGGGGATGGGGGCCGCCTCACGCACGGAGCTGGCTACATCGCTGGCTGCGCTGGCCAGCAAGGGCTGGGCTTCTTCATCGCTCAGGAGACCGTTCTCCATTGCCGTAGCCAGCGCCAGCGCAGCCAGTTCGCGTGTCTCCCAATCGGCGTCGTGTAGGCTGGCTGCCAAATGAGCCACAGCATCAGCCCGATAGTCGCGCATACTCGTCGGCGCATTCGCCAGCGCGCCAGCGACATGCGTAAGCGCCTGGATAGCGGCGCCGCGTACAAGCCGATGTTCGTCCGCCAGAGCGGCCACCAGCGCCTCGTAGGCGTCAGCGCTGGTATCCCCTGCGCTCATCTCGCCAAGCGTGCGGGCGGCGGCGGCGCGTACCTCCCACTGCTCATTACGCAGTGCGTCGAGCGGTGTTTGTGTGGCCAGCGCGGTGCGGCGGCGTTCCAGGCGCGCCAGCACCTTTGCCCGCAGATCGGGAGATTCGATTGGCTGCGAAGGGCGCCAAGAAACGTTGGAGGGCTGTTCAGGCATGTCACGCATGGCGTCGCCTCCCTTCCAGGTGTTGTGAGTGAGTTGATGAGATGGCCATATGCTGCCAACCTTCCCGCTGGGCCTGACTGTCCTGCTCGCCCGCCAGTTCTCGTAGCAGCCGCACCCCACGCGAGATGGTGGACTTCACTGTGCCGACCGGCTGATCAAGCAGATCGGCTACCTCCTGGTAAGAAAGCTCACCGAAGTAGTAGCAGGCGACAGCGACACGATAGCGTTCCGGCAGCCGCGCGACAAGCGCCTCAAGCTCCTGGCGGCGTTCGCGCATCTCCAGGAGCGCGTCTGGCTGCTCCTGTAGGTCGTCGGCCAATGTCTGCTCGACAGATTCACCTGTCGTATCGGCGGCGTCCAATGGAACAAGTTGCAGGCGCGTGGCGTTGCGTGCGGCGTGTCGCCAGGTGTTGAGCGCCACGCGATAGAGCCACGGACGCAGTTTCAGGCTGCGAATGCGCGCTGGCGGATACTGTTCGAGCGAGACATACGCGCCGATAAACGCCTCCTGAGCCACATCTTCAGCGTCGGAGGGCGCGCCGGTCAGCCGCAACGCGAAGGCGTAGATCGCCTGTTGGTAGCG
Organism: Pseudomonadota bacterium; assembly: GCA_021324535.1. Taxonomy (GTDB): domain Bacteria; phylum Chloroflexota; class Ktedonobacteria; order Ktedonobacterales; family JADMIN01; genus JAJPIU01. The sequence goes on along the minus strand of JAJPIU010000275.1, from coordinate 1,948 downwards.
CGCCACCAGCAGAGGAAATGCGTCGGCCAGGTTGGTCGCCAGCGCCGTCAGCAGCGTATCTCCCTCGTCGTCTTCGTGTCGCATAGCGATCCTTTGTGTATGATGTCATCAAGCTCGCCAACACGCGGGTGATTCGCGCGTCACGGCGTTCATATCATACATGCCAGATTCGCGCCATAGGGTTGCATAGGGGTTGCATGAGGTATCAAATATATTGTGCGCGGCTCATACGCTCATACGCTCATACGCTCATACGCTCATATGCTCATATGCTCATACGCTCATACGCATGAACATATGAACACCATGCGCCTGCGTTCTGCCATGCTATTGGCGGAATCAACGGAAAAGAAGAGCCTACAGGCCACGCCTGGCGGCCACAACAAACACAACGGCCATATGGCGTGAGCACAGCACCACACAAGGAGAGATGGCGTATGAGAGCACTGTGGGAAACGGCGACACATTCCAACAGTATGCCCGGTGGTATACCCGTCGTTTTTCCTACGCTCACCGGGCGAGCGCGCGGAATATTCCGGCAGGCGAGTGATCTCGATCAGGGTCTTGTGCTGTTTCCCGAAACCACTGAAACGTCCTCTCCACTTCGCAAGGCGCTTTCCTTGCTGAGTCTATACGGCCAGATGGCGGGCGTCAACGTCCTGGAAGTATCGGGAGGAAATGGCGCTCCCGCACAAGCGCATGAAAACATCGATGAGCAGGGATGGCTTCTAAATCCTGACCCCGGACGCCCCCTGGCGATCAGCTTGCTCGCGGCAGTCACCTACCTGCGGGCGCAGGGGATCAACCATATCGTCCTGGTGTATCCCTTCGATGTCACATCCTTGCTACGCCTGCATGAGCTATCCGCCTATCTGCTCTCGCAAAGTCTGAGTGTCTCAGGCGTCCTATCCACCGACATCGCCGAGTTCACACAACATCTCGATCACCTCAGCGATATGGCGCTCAAGACAGTGGAGAGCATCTGTGGAATCGCCTGCCTGCAATCCGACGCCCTTGCTGAGGTAACATCATACCCTACCATCAACCTGTATCTTTGCTCACTCCCCGAACGCTCGCTGCTGAGCGATACCGTGGATGTGTGGCCAGCCGTGCAAAGCCTCTATCGCTGGCTCATCACCGTTTTGTCTGTAACCACCCCACAGTCTGCCACACAAGCAAACGGGCGGGCAGCACAAACGATCCCCATGCGCCCCTCTGCAAAGGATGCACAGCGCATCTCCGCGCGCCGACACGCCGCAGAGGTGGCGATCGCCTATCATCGCTCATCGGCGGACATCCGCACAACAATGGGTCAGCGCCTTCGCGATCTTCAGCTCCAATGGGAAGCCCTCTGCCTTGATCTGGCTGAGCGGAATCGGTTCAAAGGAAATGCGATAAAGAAGGCGTTGCTTGCCAGTCATTCTCAGGAATCGCGCCACATCTACGATGAGAAAAGCTCCTTCGTTCGGATGATGCGCGACGTGCGGCGATGCTGGCCCCTGCTCGATACGCCGGCGCGCCGCCGCTGGCTGGCCGTGTGGACGCGCGCTGTGGTTCCAGACCAGGAGCCGTTTCTTTCCACCTACCTGCCCACCGATGAATAATACAGGGCAAGAGTTCCTCAGTCACCGGATCGAGGAATCACCGGAAGAATGATCGCCGAGGGATGCGTCGCATCGTGATAGATGCGCTGGTCGGCAATGGCAAGTTCACTCGTCTGGCCGAGTGGCGCGCCCGTATTGGGATTGCGGTCATACTTGGGAAACGCACTTGACGCGATCTCCAGCCCGATGCGATGCCCCGCGCGGAAGACTTGAGCCGTGTTCCAGCAATCAACCGTGTAGTGATAGACTTGCCCCGGCTCGATGAGCGAGGGCCGATCCATCCCCTCGCGGAAGCGCGCCCGCACCATGCCATCGCAGAGGCGCTGCGTGAAGCCGTTGGGCCA
>JAJPIU010000200.1 GCA_021324535.1 Pseudomonadota bacterium | reverse complement strand
GAGTACCACCGGGGGACGTATACCAGCCAGGCGTGGCTCAAACGCCTGCACCGCCAGAACGAGGCGCGCCTGCTCACGGCGGAGACGCTTGCGGCTCGGCTGGCCCTGACCCCTCTTCGGGGGGAGGGGGCAGAGGTGGGGGCTGCGCTGGATGACGCCTGGCGGGCACTGCTGCTGCACGAGTTCCACGACATTTTGCCGGGGTCATCCATCCATGAGGTATATGAGGATGCGCGTGAGGCGATGACGGCGCTTGCCACACGACTCGATGAGATGATCGCGCAGTTGCTTCGCCAGATCGCCGCCAGCGAGCTTTCAGAAGTGGCGAGAGATGCTCTGCCGGAGGGAACACTTGTCGTCTACAATCCCAGCCCGTTCGTGCAGGATGCGTTGCTTACCTTACCCCTGCCCGCAACGAAGAAAGCCGCCGGCTGGCGTCTCTATTCGCCAGCGGAAGGCGCGCAACATGGCAAAGAGAATGCAGCGCTGTTGACGCAATCCACCACGCTTGCCGATGGCTCGCCTGCGCTGCTGGCGCTGGTTCCCTCGCTGCCTGCGCGCGGCTATCGCCTGATCGAATCCATACTCCAGAATGGGACGGCAAAGACAAAGAAACAGAATACGCCCGATCCGCTTGCGCCACTTGCCACAGAGCGCACGCTGGAAAACGCCTTCTTCCGTCTGGAGTTCGATGATCACGGCGAGATCACCTCATGCGTGGAGAAGCGCATTGCCGGAGGACGCGAACTCTTGCTGGCCGGTCAAACAGGAAACCGGCTGGTGATGTTCGACGACCGCCCCCGCGCTTTCGACGCCTGGGATATTGACAAGACGTTCGAGCGCAAGGCGTATCCGGTGAGCAACGAGGGCGAGACACAGATCGAGGTGGTTGAGCAAGGGCCACTCCGTGCGACGCTGCTTGTGCGCCACCGTGTGCTCTCCAGCATCATCGAGCAGCGCATCTCGCTCCATCGCGATCTCCCACATATTGATTTCGCCACGCGCATAGACTGGCATGAGCGTCACCTGTTGCTCAAGGCCGCTTTCCCACTTGATCTGCGCACAACCCAGGCGCGTTCGGAGATACAATACGGCTCCATCGAGCGGGCGACGCATCGCAACACCAGTTGGGATCAGGCGCGCTTCGAGACGTGCGCCCATCGCTGGGTTGATCTCTCCGAGGCTGAGTACGGGGTGAGCCTGCTCAACGACGGACGCTACGGCCACGACATCCACGACACCACGCTGCGGCTCTCGCTGCTGCGTTCGGCCACCTATCCCGATCCCGAAGCCGACCAGGGTGAGCACGTCTTCACCTATAGCCTCTATCCCCACCTGGGCGACTGGCGCGCGGGTGGAACCATCCCCGCAGCCTACGCGCTCAATCGCCCGCCTATTGTTATCTCTCTTGATACAGTATCGCTTTCCAGTGAAATGGGTTCTGGGGTGGAAGCCGTGGGGGCCTCTTTCTTCACTGCGGAGCCAACAAACGTGGTGATCGAGGCGATCAAGCCAGCGGCGGACGGCGATGGGCTGATCGTGCGTCTATACGAGTCACATGGCGCGCGCAGCCAGGCGCATATTTCCGCGCCTTACGCGCTCTCCGTCGTCCTTGAATGCGATCTCTTGGAGCGTCCGCTCTCCGTGGAGCAGCCCGACGCCAGCCCGGCCTATGACCTGTGGCAGGCATCGCCGGTCGCCTCGCATGATGCGCCGCAGCTCGCTTCGGATGGCAGGGGATGGACATGCCAAATGCGTCCGTTTGAGGTGCGCACGTTCCGTGTGCAGGCGGGATGAATATCTCCTACGTCGTTTTTTCAGGCGTCATACGACATCAAGAACGATTGTGATAGAAGTACTATTTGCGTGTGGCATGCGAATTGATATATACCACTGAAGGTTTCACATGGTAGATGAGTTGCGGATGGCTGTTGAGGCGGCAGAGCGCCAGCCGGATGAACTTCAGCGTCATATCGCCGAACTGATTGCGCTTGCCCTTGAAGAAGCGGAATGGGATGCGTTGGTCGCCACACCTGAATCGCAGGCGTTTCTGGCTCAACTCGCTGAGGAGGCGCGTGCGGAAAAAGCGGCAGGCACAACACGCGACCTGGACGAGTTGCTGGATGAACAGCCATGAACTCCAAAACAACCGCCCGTTTTCGGGCGTTGTATAAATCGCTTCCGTCAGATGCGCGTAAACTTGCCCGTGAGGCATATCAACAGTTTAAGCAAAATCCTCGCCATGGTCGCCTACAACTCAAGTCAAGCGCATCAGTCCCAACGACTCGACACTCTACTCAGCGCGTGTCGGCGCACATTTCCGTGCAATAGGGAGCTTGGTGGGTGACACGATCACATGGACGTGGATCGGAACACATGAGGAATAGAACACACCAATCAATCCTGTGCGCCAGGCCAATTTACAGCCATAGCCACCCCGTTTTTCTCAGATATTATGCGGCCTCGCTGGCAATTGTGGTATAATAAATAGGATATGCGTCTGCGCACATTTCCGTGCATGTGGGCGCCGTAAAGAACACTAATAGACGAGCATATCTCGCGTAAGCGTTTCATAGCACCGTCTGTTTCGAGAGGATAATCACCCCCTATGGAGATTGGCATTGTCAAGCCGGTGGGCATCGTCAATGAGATGAACGACGCCTATCTGGCCTATTCGATGAGCGTGATTGTCAGCCGCGCCCTGCCCGACGTGCGCGATGGACTGAAGCCAGTTCATCGGCGTGTGCTGTATGCGATGGATCAGATGGGCTTGCAAGCCAATCGCTCGTTCCGCAAGTGCGCGGGCATCGTGGGCGAGGTGCTGAAAGAGTACCACCCCCACGGCGACGCTGCTGTGTACGATACACTCGTCCGCATGGCGCAACCGTGGAACCTGCGCTATCCCCTCGTGCTGGGGCAGGGCAACTTCGGCTGCTTTACCGGAGACACAGCGATCAGGTTGCTTGACGGCACAGAGAAGACCTTTGCCGAGTTGGCGCAACTGCCAGCGGACGAAGTGTTTTTCGTCTATTCGGTCAATGCCGAGGGCAAGATTGTCGCTGGCGAGGGACGTAATGCGCGTATTACTCGCCACAACGCCGAATTGGTAGCGGTCGAACTAGACAATGGCGCAAAGATTCGCTGTACACCCGACCACCGCTTCATGCTGCGCGATGGCTCCTACAAGCAAGCGCAAGACCTTACGCCTGACGATAGCCTGATGCCTGGCTATTTCGATACCACCAAAGTACGTGAGCGCACAAACGAGTATCTGCGTGTGATGCAACCGGCCACAGCGGGGCGATACTACAACCATCGCATCGTCGCGGTTCGGCCTCTGGCAGAGCGGGCGGATGTCTACGATATTACTGTAGCGGATCATCACAACTTCCTGATTGCATCAGGAGTATTTGTACACAATTCCATTGATGACGATCCTGCGGCTGCAATGCGATATACCGAGGCAAAAATGTCTGCGATTGCGGCTGAACTGTTGGCGGATATTGACCGCGATACGGTGGACTTCGCGCCCAACTACGACGGCCACAGCCAGGAGCCGACCGTGTTGCCCGCGCGCCTGCCCAACCTGCTGCTCAACGGCGCGGCTGGCATCGCCGTCGGCATGGCCACCAACATCCCGCCGCACAACCTGCGCGAACTCTGCGACGGCATCACCTACCTGATTGACCACCCCGACGCCACCATCGAAGACCTCGGCCACATCATCCGTGGGCCGGACTTCCCCACCGGCGGCGCCATCCAGGGACGCGAGGGCATCCGCTCAGCCTATAGCACCGGACGCGGGCGTATCGTCGTGCGCGCTAAAGCCCATTCCGAAGAGACCGAGCGAGGCAAGGTCAGCATCGTCGTCACCGAGCTTCCCTACCAGGTCAACAAGGCCGATCTCGTCAAGAAGATCGCAGAACTGGCGCGCGACAAGAAGGTGGATGGCATCACCGATGTGCGCGACGAGTCCGACCGCCAGGGTATCCGCATCGTGATCGATCTGCGGCGCGATGCCCGCCACGTCAGCGTGCTCAACCAGCTCTTCAAGTACACCTCGATGCAGACCACCTTTGGCGCGAATATGCTGGCGCTGGTCAACGGCCAACCCCGCACGCTGACCATCAAGGCGATCCTACAGCACTACATCGCCTACCGCGAGATCGTCATCACCCGCCGCACGAAGTACGACCTCGCCAAGGCCGAGGCGCGCAAGCACATCCTCGAGGGCTTGACCATCGCGCTGGAAAACCTCGACGCGGTGATCGAAACCATTCGCCGCTCACAGAACCGCGATACGGCTGCCAACAACCTGAAGGTGCGCTTCAAACTGAGCGACGAACAGGCCAAAGCGATCCTCGATATGCAGCTTGGTCGCCTGGCCGCGCTCGAACGCCGCAAGATTCAAGAGGAACTGGCTGAGGTCAAGGCGACCATCACCAGCCTCCAGCGCATCCTCGCCAACATCTCTGAGGTGCGCGCGCTGATCAAAGCCGACCTCGCCGAGTTGAAGGAGAAGTATGGTGACCCGCGCCGCACCGAGATCACCGAGGCCGAGGTGGCTGACTTCACCGAGGAAGACCTCATTCCCAACGATGAGGTTGTCGTCACACTGACCGAGAACGGCTACATCAAGCGCATCGCCAGCAGCGCCTATCGCGTGCAGCGGCGCGGCGGCAAAGGCTCACGCGGGATGACCACCCACGAAGACGACGCCGTGCGCCAATTGCTCTGTGTCCATGCGCACGACTCGCTGCTCTTCTTCACAGATCGCGGGCGCGTCTTCCATCTCAAGGCGTATGCCCTGCCCGATGTGGGACGCAACGCCAAGGGCGACCACCTGCGCAACCTGATCGGCATTGACCAGGAAGAGACGGTCACGGCGGTCGTCTGCACGCCCAAGTTTGCCGCACGCGACTACCTGGTGGTAGCCACGAAACGCGGCGAGGTCAAGAAGACCAGCATGGACGAGTTCGCTGTCGTGCGCAGCCTCGGCCTGATCGCCATGAACCTGGAGCCGGGCGACGAACTGATCGGCGCGCGGCTCGTCAAGGCTGACGACACCGTGCTGCTGATCACCGAGCGCGGGCAGGCGATCCGCTTCGAGGTGCAGGAGTTGCGTGCGGCCTCGCGCACAAGCGGCGGCGTGCGTGGCATTCGGCTGGATACCAACGACGCTGTGGTGGCGCTGGTGGTGGCCCAGCCCGACGCCGAGTTGCTGGTGGTGACGACCCACGGCTACGGCAAGCGCACCCCCATCGAGGAGTATCCCGTGCATGGGCGCGGCGGCGGCGGCGTGATCACCGCGCGGCTGACCGACAAAACCGGCTCCATTGGCGCGGCGCGTGTGCTGACCGAAGAGGATCGCGATCTGATGATCATCTCCGCCGAGGGAACGGTCATTCGCACAGACTGGCACACTGTCGCGCAGACGGGGCGACCTACCCAGGGCGTGCGGCTGATGAACCTGGCGCCGGGGGATCGTGTGGTGGCGGCGACTACCATGTTTGGGGATGACGAAGAACTTGATGAAACACTTCAGCCCCTTCTGGTGTCTGATCTAGAGGAGAGTGACGCATAGGGGCAGCCTTCCACACCGCTCCTTTGATACACGTCGTTCTTCTTCACCCCCTCTGGGCGATCATCAATACGATGTTGATGGTCGCTCTTTATTTTGTGTTTTTTTATCGAATATCCACTTGACAATAGCTGACGCATTAGGTATACTTGCACCACCACTTCCATAAACCACAGGGACGGGTGAGGGAAAGGGCGCTGTTTGTGTTGTGAGAGGGATTCGTGTACGTACACGAACAATGTTTCAAGAAGGGGCGAACTCATGGCGAACTCATGGCGAACTCATGGCGTTAAACTCCTTAGCGCGGGTAGTGTAATGATCGCGCTCCTCAGCAGCCTGCTCGTTGGGTTGCTTACAGCGCCAATAGTGAGCGCTCACGCGGCTCAGCGTACAGCCAAGACGTCTTCCACATCTGCTTCTTGTTTGCAACCCCCCGCCAATGTCGATCTCACCACTCTTTCCGATGCGCAGCTAGCGGTGTATGGCCTGCCAGCCCGCGCGCGGTATCAAGGCCGCCTCGCCTATTGGAAGAAGCTCATCCAGCATGCAAAGCACCGATACTGCGGGCCGCTTGTCAAACTAAATAAGCAGTTTTCCCACGAAACGCTACACAGGCCATATACACGAGAAATAGATAACGATACCTGGGCAGGAAATATCGCCATTGATCATAGTTACAATGAGGTTGAGAGTACATGGAACGTTCCCTGCGTTTCAACTTCGTCATACCGACCTGCTGAAGTATACCAATGGGTAGGTCTGGGCGGAGATGGAGCTGACTACTCGAATCAAGGAACAGATTACCATACTCTTGAGCAGGCTGGGACAGGCTCAGGGATTAACACCGATGGCTCAACCTATTATTTTGCCTGGTTCGAGGATGTTCCCTATGACGCCTATGCGATACCAACCACCAACTATTCTTCCAGGTATGTGACCTATTGTGCCGACTCAATGTATGTGTACCTCGACTCTAACCTGAGTTACTCTCGGAAGGTCTATTACTACATCGAGGATGTTACACAGGATTGGTACTTTCCGCATCAGGAAGGCAGCGGGAGCTACTCCTGGCTTACTGATGGCTCAAGCGCCGAGTGGATTGTGGAGCGCCCAGGTACAGTACCTACTGCATTGGCCGATTTTTCGCTAACAGAGGCTTACTTTGGGTCAGCGCAAACCTTACGAAGCGGCGCCAGTCTCTATGTTGGCCAGACGACGCACAACTATGCAAATATGTACAACTACGATAGCTGTAGTAGGGCAGATTGCGGCACTGAGCTGGCCTATCCTGGGCCAATTATCAATGGCGGGCAAGACTTTTACGTGTATTTCGTCAGCTCGTATTGAGGGCGAAGAGGAGAAAGGGTTATCGAATTCCGAAATCAGTTCCACATTGAGCAGGGCAGGCTCTGCCAAAGGATGTGATTGTATGAAAAAACGCTGGTTACTTCTCCCGCTGGCGATCTGCCTGATCGCTGTGATAGGAGTTGGAGGGGTTGGGCTAGCGCACTCGCTTGCGCGCCCACACCGGTTCATTGAACCACCCCATTTTGTTCAAACCAATCCACCGCCCTGGCTATTCACTTTTGATCCAGCATATCCCATCAGCGGGCGCGTCCCTCTTCAGCAGGCATTCGCCGAAGGGGCGCGTGGCATCAAGGATGGGGGCAGTGACTATCCCATTTACGCGGTTGCCTGGCTTGCCCAGGGAAAAGATAATGGTGAAGCGATTGTCCAGTTCGCCAAAGGCGATCCCTACATGGCGGAAGCGTCCATGTCTGTCGATCCTGACACAGGAGACTGGGGAGGCGCTGGTGGTGGACTGCCGACACGAGCCGCCTGCGGCAAAGGTGGTGTAACACCCCCCTATCAATATATCGGGCCTGTCTGTGGCATCGGCTTTGGTGGGGGCGTTGAAACACCAACGCAGCCTGGGATAGCGTTTGGGGACTGGACAGCGGCGGACGGACGAGTATTCCTGGTTGATCGCCTGCCCAATATCGAAATCCGCCCTAGGGGCGCGACACCCATTATGGCTGATGGGTCGCCCGGTTGGCTCACGCAGCCAGGGTTGGGTTTTACGTCTGTGGTTGTGCCTCTTGCGCATGGCTACCGACTGCTGGTGGCGAGCGACGCTGGCCCAGCTCGTACGCTTGCAGCGGCAAATATCGTCATGGCGCATCTCGATCAGTGCTTACCTATCCCGACTTCGCTCCCCATGCCTACACCTGGAAACTCCGGAAATCCTGGATAAGCAGGGAAGTCGGCGCGAGGCCAGACAAAACGCCATGCTCCTGGTAGCAATCTACCGAGGGCGTGGCGTTTTGGCGCCTCCACATAGTGTTTGGGGCAACGGAGACACGCCGCCCAGGAGCGCGGCGGTACTTTGTCAGCGCCCATCGCTACTCAGGATTATCGGTTTGCCTCACGGTGATCCATGGTGATCCATGGTGATCCATTCTGCATAGGATGAGTCCGCGAAGGCGGACTTCGTGGCTGAAGCGCAGCGGAAGCCCTTAGGCGCGGTTTCAACCGCCTGCTCCCTACGCGGCAGAAGTTGGCCTCCAGCGCGTACAATAAGAACACCATGTTGTCGTCTCGCAGCGTCACGCGCGTCGTCGGACAACTACGCTCGTTTGTTGTGTGCTTGGTATGTGCTTGAACAGAGAGGGCAAACTCTATGGCGCGCGTCACCCCCGATCAGATTCGCCAGATGAAGGCGAAGGGCGAACGTATTCCCATGCTGACGGCGTATGACTATCCCACCGCGAAGATTCTCGATGCAGCGGGTGTCCCCATGATCCTCGTGGGCGATACCCTGGGGATGGTGATGCAGGGCTACGAGACCACCCTGCCCGTCACCGTTGACGACATCATCCACCACACCCAGGCGGTCGTCCGGGGCGCGGAGCATGCGTTGATCGTCGCCGATCTGCCATTTGGCGCGTTTCAGGTCAGTCCTGAGGAGACCATGCGCCAGAGCATACGCATCATGAAAGAAGCTGGCCCCCAGGCGATCAAGCTGGAAGGCGGCGTGCGCGTGGCCGCGAGCGTGCACGCGCTCACCGAGGCTGGCATCCCTGTGATGGGCCATGTGGGACTCACGCCGCAATCCATCAACGCCTTTGGCGGCTTCAAAGCGCAGGGCAAGACCGAGCGTGCTGCCCGCGCGCTGCTGGATGATGTCGCCGCGCTCGAAGCGGCTGGCGTCTTCGCCATTGTCCTCGAAGTGATCCCCGCCGCCCTGGCAAAGTTGATCACCGAGCGCACAAGCGTCCCCACGATTGGCATCGGCGCCGGGCCGGATTGCGATGGCGAGGTGCAGGTCATTCATGATATTCTCGGCCTCTTCCCCGACTTCACTCCCCGCCACACCAAACGCTACGGTGAGCTTGGCCAGAGTATACGCGAGGCAGTGACAGCCTACCTCAACGAGGTGCGCGCCCGCTCCTTCCCTACGGAGCAGCAAAGCGTCGCGATTGATCCTGTCGTGATCGAACGATTGCGCACGCCAACCAAAGCCGACAAAGCAAAGGCCAGGTAAGCAGCTACACAGCGACGAATGTTGCTCTCCTTCCCAGAATTGGGAAGGGAGTATAATGGGACGGTGGAAGTCAGGTTCCCCACTAGCCAAAATAGCTAGGCATGGGGGGCTTTCCGGCCTATGGACGGTAAACGAGGAGTCGTTGTATACGTTGTACTAGGCAACAGCGACGTGTATGCAAGCTACGCAGGCGGCGAAGACGATGAGGGAGGCTGGCGTGAGTTCGATGATTGGCCAGCGTCTGGGCGCATATCAACTCGAGGCGGAGATCGGGCGCGGCTCGATGGGCATGGTGTTTTTGGCGCGCGGCGTCAACGACGGCAAGCCCTACGCCCTCAAGGTATTGCTAGATGCGCTGGTCACAGACCTCTCGTTTATCACCCGGTTCACCCGCGAGGCGCACATCATCTCGATGCTGCGGCATCCCAACCTGGTGCGGCTGTATGAGATGGGGCAGGATGGCGAACGCATCTACTTCGCGATGGAGTATTTCCCTGGCGTCACAGCGGGGCAACTGCTCAAAGAACGGCGTCGCCTGCCCTATAACGATGTGATCGAGATTGTCGCCCAGGCCGCCGACGCGCTTGCCTACGCCCATGCCGAGGGTCATCTGGTGCATCGCGACATCAAACCCGAAAACATCATGGTGGATCGCTGGCGGCGCGTGAAGGTGGTGGACTTCGGCCTTGCGCGCATCGAGGGGCTGGATACCATTACCCGCCAGGGCACCGTCGTTGGCAGCCTCTACTACGTCTCGCCAGAACAACTGCTTGGCCGCAAACTGGATGGCCGCTCGGATGTGTATGCGCTTGGTGTCAGCATGTATGAAATGCTCACCGGTCAGCGCCCCTATCGCGGCCAGACCTTGCCAGAGATGAGCGACGCCATCCTCTATGGCACGGCTCCCGCCCCCAGCAAGCTAGAGCCAAGCGTGCCGCCTGGACTTGAGGCGATCATCGCCCGCGCAATGGCGCGCGATCTGCAACAACGCTACGCTACCGCTGGCGACCTATATATGGCCTTGCGCGCATTGCAGGCGACGTTGCCGCCCGTTCCGCCGCATATGCAGCCCGGCTTTGGCGCGCCTGCCCCCAATAGTCAGAAGCCACTGCCAGCGCGCTATCCACCGAACCCACAGAATCCGCTGCATGCGCCAAACCCGCAGGCTGGACACAATGGACACAATGGACACAATGGACACAATGGGCATGCAGGGCAAGCGACACAAGAGGATCTCTATACGGAGAACGGCCCACGCTGGCAGCCGCCACTCGCTGCGAGACCAACGACTCACTCACTAGAAGGCTTTGCCAGCGGCTTTGGCCAACCTGCGCCACATTCAGGGCCAGGGCCGCGCTCACAAGCCAGCTCTCCCTCGCGCACCTCTGGCGACCTAGAGCCTTTGGACGACTGGGAGCCACTCTCATCCTCGCAGCCCACCCAACAGCTTGAGCGTATCGAGCGCATTGATCCTATGAACCATATCGAGCGCATCGAATGGCCGGAGCAGCCTGAGCGCGACGATCAAGCCGAGCAGCCAACAGAGCCAACCGAGCGGTCAGGCTTCCCGCTGGGATTTTCGGGCACGCAGCGCAGCCTGCGCACCTCGCTTCGCCCAACGACGCTCGAACCCGCCTCCGGCGAGCATCCTCAGCCGAAGACAACCTACCCGCCGCAGATAGGCGAAGAATGACAGGCGCCAGACCTCGTTTGATACGTCCCTGGCCCTGCTGCCGACTTATTTGAAAGGTAGAGGATGGAGTGCTCCATAGATTAACTGGGCGATTCCCAGGCCCAACCCCACCAGCGCTAACACCAGGCCGGCGATGGCCAATCCTTTACGTTCGCCCGAACGCATGCCCAGAATACTGTAGATGACTCCTAGGACAATAAATGTTGCCCCACACGGCAGAATAATCCCAGTGAGCGCGCCTATCAAGCCGAGCACAAACCCGGCGATGGAGAATCCCCCTCCCCTCGTGACCGGCACAGGCACGACGACAACATACGGTGAACTTGGCTGCGGTTGGGAATACGCCATCACTGGCGACTGTGAAGGCGTCCCCGTCGCTGGCCAATCTGAAACACCTGCGCCTGGCGGTGGTGAGCTATCTGGTAGCTGATAGGCAGTGTAGGGAAACGGCGACTCAGGCACGCCATACTGGCTTGGGAGGGTAGGCGCATTTGGCGAATATCCTCCTGCATTGGGAAGATTTGGCGGCAGATACCCCTCCCCCGGCTGAAGTGGCAAGCCGGATGACTGCTCAGGCTGCGGCTCATAAGGATAACGCTCCATTGCGTATACTCCTCGCTTGTTGTGTCGCGCTGCTCACCGGCGAGACAGCGCCCACACGACACCACTCACATGAAGGTGACTGGATTGAATAGAAGGAGTATAGCATACCGGTGTTTTTGCGTAACGCCTCCAAATGTGATCGTCGTCACACTTTGCTGTCGCTATGCCTGTGCGCAGCCGTATTGTGCTCGTGAAGCAAGAAAAGATAACGCCCTCACCCCATCTGCGCGATTAGCCGCTCGACCTTCTTGCGGTAGCTGTGATGCTCGATCTCCACATAGTGGCGGGTTGACTCTTTGTAGGTGACGCCGCCGCTGTAGTTTTCCTGCCCACGCCGTTTGAGCGCGCGAAAGCGGTTCGCCTTCGCCGGATTCTTCGTCTGCGCGAGAATGAACCGCGTGATTAGCTGGCACTGGCAGTCCACAATGCCCCACTGGCCGCTATCCGGCTGGATCAACCCTGCCACGAAGAGATTGTCGTACTGGGGATGAAAAACGTTGAGATACAGACTAGGATGGCCCCGCTGCCAGTTGAGCAGCGCGGTATCCATGAACGGGAAGACAATGCGGAAGCCGGTCGCGTAGATGATCAGATCGACTGGCTCGCTTGTGCCATCCACAAAGGCAACGTTCTCCCCTTGAAGCTCACGAATATCGGGCTTACACATTACATCACCATGCGCAATGAAATAGGGAAGCTGCGCGTTGACGATGGGATGTGTCTCGAAGAGCTTGTGATCGGGCTTCTTCGCGCCAAAACGGCTGAGGTCGCCCACTGCGACCGAGTAGGTGATATTGCCAACCGCCCGGCGTATGCCCAACGGCAGGCCCAGACTCAGCAATATCTCGCCCACCTGGTCAACTGGCTTGCCAAAGAAAAACTTGGGCATGTAGTAGTAGCCACGCCGTGTGCTGAGGAACGTCTTGCGGGCGTGCGTCGCGGCCTCGGCGGCGATGTCGCAGCCAGAGTTGCCTGCGCCCACCACCAGCACGCGCTTCCCCTCAAGGATGTCGGGCGTTTTGTACTCTGAGGAGTGCAGCGTCTCGCCGGTAAACGCCCCAGGGTAGTCGGGATATTTGGGCAGCCAGTTGTGTCCGTTGGCAATGATGACCCCTCGATAGCGCCGCGTCTCGCCTGGCTCATCGGCTGGCGCGCCTACCGGACGAATCGTGACATCCCAGAACTCCGCCGTCGGCGAGGAGGGCGCGACGCGCGTGACCTCGGTATTGAACGCAATGTACGGTTCGAGCGCGAAGTGGCGTGTATACGCCTGGAAGTAGGCTAACACCTGCTGATGGCTGGGGAAATCAGGATAGTCGGCAGGCATGGGGAAATCGGTATACTCAGTCAGCGGCTTTGAGGAGATGAGATGCGTCGAACGATACACGCTGCTGTTAGGCTTGCCGTAGTACCAGTTGCCGCCCACGCCGTCCTCCCGCTCGATCACGTCGAACGGAATGCCCGCCTGTTTGAGGTTCTTCGCGGCAGTCAGCCCCGAAGAACCCGCGCCGATGATGCAGTATTTCTGTTCGTAGCCCGGCGTGATACCGATGGTCGACTCGCTCTCATCTTGGCTCATTGGCGTTGTCCAAAGGCGATGTAGTAGGCGATGGTATACTTGTGCTGGCCGATCTCCCCACGCAGGCGCGCTATCATCTGGTCGTAGTCAATGCGGTTTGCCTCGGTCAGGTCGCGTGGTAGGATAGAGGTGTCGCCCACCATATAGCGCCTGCCGCTTTGCCAGATACATTGTTTTGGCGTGTCCTGTGTGGCCGTCTTTGATTGGCCCCGTAGCCAGGAGAACCATCCCATCCGTTTGCCCCCTTTTCCACCGTTGCGATTGCTCTCTAGCATAACATAGATGGCCTCGTCAGCGAAAGTAGTGGGCAAATCGCAGTCAGCGTCGGCAGCGCGCTCGACACGCCACTAGCCCTCACAGACCGGGTGAGGATTGATGTAGGAGCCTGGCGTGAACGAAGTCAGCATCTCATGCCAGATGGCGCCATACCGCTGCGTATAGGTAGCATAGGGTGGTTTGCCAGCCAACTCTATAGTTATATCAACGCCGCGCCAAAGAAAGTCAACGCTTTGATGTGGAATGTATGGCCCAGCGCCGGGTACGATTGTACTCGGTTCTGTGGTTTCATCAAGCTCATAGCCAGTAATACCAGGGCCAACTTGTACTTGTATCGTACCTGGTATTGCTTGTGGACACTGGTTCGGCTGCAAGCCCGAAACAAGGCCACCAGCTTTTATATCCAGCCAATTGGCTGCATTGGAATCAGGAGCCATCCATTCGTCTCCTTCGCCACTCTCACCGGAGTAATGCTGAACAGCCAATGTCTGTAATCCAGTTGGAATATTGAGAGAGAAGCCAAACATGGTATCGGTGACACGAATGTACCTGACGCCGTCTACCGTGATCGGGGTAGAGGTGGACGTAGCCGATGAGGCGTCTCCACCAACGCTAGCGCAGCCAGCCAGTATAATCGCCAGAGCGGCTACTGCTGACAGAGAAACTACTGCTTTGGAGAGGGATGGAACCATTGTCGCGCCTTTCTTAGTGTTAGGTTCCACCTGGAGGTTGTGATCGCTCTCCCAGGTGGAACACTTCCAGGGTGGTTGCTAAACGGGGGGCCGTATGTACAAGCTGGGCATCAGCCTAACAGAGGAACGCCATCTCACCAATACCGAGCATTTGCCCACTGATACCAGTGTTATTACTGACATTGATGATGTTGTATGCCGAACGAAGAGCTTACTCGAAAACCCAATGTGAGTCCCGTGAATTCAGATCCCAGATCAGTATCCGAATAAGTTCTAAGTTCGCCCCACTTGTAGAGTAAGGATCAGCGTGAGAAACATAGCTGAAGTTGTAAGGATCTGGATGGCCGCTGGATGGCTGTATAGGCATACACTGAGAATCCTTTTTTCTTGTGTTGCGAATCATGTTATCAACCCTGGCTATGCCAGGATTGCGCATCAAACCCTGTCGGTGTCAAGTTATCGCGCACGTTCCTCCATTCTCTCAATCGCTCATCTGATTTGTCGTACAGAGCGATCTGCCTATGTACTTGGCTACCCACCGTATTCCTTCCATGAATCTCGGCGAGAGCAAAGTACACAGCAGCCTCACTGCGTGAGCCATCATAACTGATCACCTGCCATTCGTCAAGAGGGCAATAATGCCATTTAAAGAATGATGAGCCGTTATGCCGCCAAAATTGCTCGAAACGTTTTTGTGGCATACAGTGATAGGGAGACGATACCACCAAAGCCGGAAACAGATCAGGAGCAGCATATCATGCCGGAGCCAACAACCAATCCGCCCGCGATACTGACCATCGCGCCGGGCGACGCCATAGACCTTCAGATGCACACGACCTATAGCGATGGCAGTTGGGCGCCGGACGCATTGCTGGCCTACCTTGCGGAGCAGCGGTTCCGCGTGGTGGCCATCACCGACCACGATCAGGTCACACACATTCCCGAAACACAGGCGCTTGGCCAGCAGCATGGCGTTGTCGTCATCCCCGCGCTTGAAATGACCACCCTCTGGCATGGAGTCAACGCCGACATCCTCTGTTTTGCTCCGTTGGAAAGCGGCTTCATTGGCGACGATCTCGCCAATGTCGTTCGTCGCACCGAGGAGGGGCAGCTTGCCAATACACATGCGGTACATGCTGAACTGCTACGACAGGGCTATACGTTTCCCCACCAGATGGAGGTACTACTGGCACAGGGCAGCGAACTGCGACGTCCCGGCGATAACATGCTCCTGTTGCAGGCGCATGGCTACGCGCAGTCGCCAGGGCAAGCGTTGAAGATGATCTGGGACGCAGGCTACCGCTCGATCAAAGCGCCCATCGCGGAGGGGCTGGCCGCCGCGCACGCCAGCGGAGCCATCACCATCCTTGCGCATCCAGGCCGCAGCGACGGCGAGATACATCGCTTTGATCTCCCCGAACTCGTTGAGCTGCTCGATGAGCAGCCGCTCGACGGCATCGAAACCTACTATCCCGTGCATACGCCTGAACAGACGCAGACCTACCATCGGCTGGCCCAAGAGCGCGGCTTGCTGGAGAGCGCCGGATCAGACTCCCATAGCCTACGTCATCGTGCGCCGATTCCCTATCCCGCGCAGTATTGCGCCGGTCTGCTGGCGCGATTGGGCGTCAGCGTCGGATGAGCCTGGATGAGCGTGGCCTGAAACGAGTGTGGCGCCGCCCACTCCTTGACAGTTCCCTCGAACTCTCACTATACTTGGCATAAGCCTGTTACCGTTACCGTAACCGCAACCAGAAACCACACGGAGAATCGTGCTGTGCCGAATAAACTTACCATCCGCGACATCGCCCGACTGGCCGGCGTCTCGACGGCGACCGTCTCGCGGGTACTCAATCACAAGCCGGATGTTGACCCCGAAACCCGACAACGGGTGATGCAGGTGGTAAGCGAGCACCGCTATGTGCCAAGCGTCACGGCGTCGAGCCTGGCAGGCGGCAAATCGCGTCTGCTAGGCGCGCTGACTCCTTCGCTCACCTGGCCGCTGATGCCTCACATCATGCAGGGCATCGCCGAGGTGATCGAGCAGACAGATTATGAGTTGGTGCTGTATAGTATCAGCCACCGCATCGATCGTAGTGCGCTGATTGATCGTATCCTCGAGGCGCATCTGATTGACGGCCTGATCGCCATCTATCCGGATGGCGTCGCACGGGCCGAATCAAGCGAGAACCCTGAGCGCGCAGCGTCACGTCACCTGGGTGAATTATTTCAGCAGGGCTTTCCGGTGGTCATTCTCGATGACCAAAGCCTGCCCGGCCAGACACCCTGGGTTGGGCCGGATAATCGCATTGGCGCATATGAGGCCACACGCCACCTGATTCGCCTGGGCCACCGCCGCATCGCGCACATTCAAGGTCCGACGCACTACCAATGCTCGCATGATCGCTTCGAGGGGTATCGCCAGGCGCTCACAGAAGCAGGCATCGCGGTTGATCCGGCGTATGTCGCCAGAGGCGATTTTACTACCCCTGGTAGCTACTCAGCAGCCGCCGCATTGCTGGCGTTGCCTGAACGCCCTACCGCTATCTTCGCGGCGAACGATCAGATGGCCTACGGCGCGTTTCTGGTCGCCAAGGCGCAAGGGCTACGCATCCCTGACGATCTCGCGGTGATCGGCTTCGATGACATTGAACTCTCGGCGCATATTCAGCCTGCGCTCACCACCGTGCGCCAACCATTCGAGCAGATGGGCAAGATGGCCGCCGAACTCTTGCTGACACTGGTCAACACTCCACATGCCATTGGCGCAGACTGGTACGCCAGCGTACCGCAGGTGGCCCGTGCGCGTGTGGGACGCGAGGCGCTCAAGGCCATGCAGACACAACTGCCAACGGAGTTGGTGATACGAGCATCGTGCGGCGCGCAGACTTCTCCATCGGATCAAGAGACGTCGCAGGCGCTGCTCGCCGGGCTTGACATGCGCATTCCCGCTCAACACGACGGCGCGTACGATCCAGCCTTTGGTTTAACAAGATCACAGCAAAACAAAAAATAGGGGGATACAAGACTTGACAAGACGCCCATCGCCCCGTATACTTGTCTGTAACCGGTTACGAAACCGATAACGAAACCGCGTACAGAGCAAAGGGTGATCGACTGAAAGGAGATGTATTCCTGCTTTTACGCTGCTTCCTGAGAGCTTCGGCTAGCTTTGGCAGCGCCCACACCAGGTAGTTTCAGGTAGTTTGTGGTAGTTTCGGAGCGCAGCGTTTGCGCTCGTTTGCGCGCTTATGCGCGCCCTGGCTATCCCATCGTATCCCGTCGTATTCCATCGCATCCCGCATCCGTACCCGTGACATTCTCGTGACATTCTCGGCGCCCATGTTGATCCCTATTGATCCATGTTGATGGCGCCAGGCGCCACATCTGGCATGTCAGGCATGCCTGATAGGGCCATGTTGTGCCCTATCCACCGCAGTCAGGAGGTTTACTGTGCGATCCTGGTATACACGAGTGTCTCTCGGCCTCGCGATTTTGCTCGGCGTAGCCACCATCCTTACCACCCTCGCCGCCTGTGGCTCGCCATCGCAGAGCAGTGGGCCGGTTCAACTCACCTTCTGGAGCTTCAACCAGCAGATCACCGAACAGGCCGCGATCTTCAACAGAACGCACCCAAACATTCATGTGACGGCGCTCAAGGAGCCATCCGGCCCGAACCAGTATTATCCCAAAGTTATTTCTTCCGTCAACGCGGGCAACGCGCCCGATGTCGCGCTAATTGAGTACCAGTACATTCCCACCATGGTCTCCAATGGCGCCCTGGTAGACATCTCGCAGTACGGCGCCAACAGCGTCAAGAGCCAGTTCGCCTCGTCGGCCTGGTCACAGGTCACACGCGGCAGCGCCGTCTACGGCATCCCGCAGGATACCGGCCCAATGGGTCTCTTCTACCGGAAAGACATCTTCCAGCGGGCTGGCATCTCATCGCCACCGGCCACCTGGGCCGAGTTCGCGCAAGACGCCGTGAAGATTCACTCACTTGGCCCGAACTATTACATCACCGCGTTCCCACCGTCGAGCACAGGCTGGCTCCAGAGTTTGATGTGGCAGGCGGGCGCCACCTGGTTCAGCATTGACACCGCCCATAACGCCTGGAAGGTCTCCATCAACAGCGCCGCCTCGAAACAGGTGGCCGCCTACTGGCAGGATCTGCTCAATCGCGGGCTTGTCTCCACCGTCGCTGACTTCTCGAACGACTGGGGAGCCGCGCTCGATAAGGGAACTATCGCTTCGTGGCCCTCGGCGGTCTGGGGGCAGGGCGTCGTCACCAGCGACGCGCAAGATACCTCCGGCAAGTGGGCAGTCTCGCCGATGCCACAGTGGACGGCTGGCGCCAACGTCAGCGGCATGTGGGGCGGCTCGGCCATTTCGGTCATCTCTGGCACGAAACACCCCAAAGAGGCTGCGGAGTTTGCCGAGTGGTATCTGACCAACACCCAGAGCCTCACCATCGGCGTGAAAGAAATCGGGTGGTTCCCGGCCAATCTTGCGGCGCGCTCCTTCCCGGAAGTGACCTCACCCAACCCCTTCTTCAGCAACCAGGTGATTGACACTATCTTCGCCAACGCAAATGTTCCCGCCACCTGGACCTGGCCGCCCGACCTCACGACCGTCAATAAAGATATGGGCGATGATGTCAACTCAGCCGTCGCCAACAAGACCCCGCTCTCCGGGGCGCTCGATCAACTCCAACAGCAGGTTATCCAGGATCTGCACAACAACAACATCAATGTTGAATCCTGAGCCACGGTAACTTGCCCATCAGTCGCCCATGTGAAGGGAATCCGACCACTCCGACCCTTCGCATGGGTGGCTCTCTGCAACTCTCATTGGCGGCCCGAACACAGCCGCCCCCAGCACGAGAGGAAGGTTCGCCTGTGGATAACGTGGAGACGATGCACACCGCCGTCGCATCTGAGCAGCCAACGCAGGCGCCTGCTACGCCGTCTGCGCCATCCGAACCGCCGCCCACACGCCAGAAACCACTCAGGCGTTTGCGTTTGCCAGGGAGTATGCGCAACCTCAACATGCGACGCCTCAACTGGCATACCCTCAAGCGCCAGTTGGTTCCCTTCGCGTTTCTGGCGCCGTTCCTTCTCATCTTCGCAGCGTTTTTCTTTGCGCCGTTCGTCTATGCGCTCATCCAGAGCTTCTACAAAGAGGAGCGTAGCGGCCTGGGTTTTGGGCCGCCCACCATCGTCTGGGCGGGGTTGCAAAACTACTCGGCGGCCCTGCACGATCCCCAGTTTTGGGATGGCATCAAGCGAGTCATCCTGTTTGGCGTTGTGCAGATACCGATCATGATGATTGTCGCGCTGGCGTTGGCGTTACTGATGGATTCCGCCGTCATCCGCCTCAAGCGGTTCTTTCGGCTGGCGGTCTTCATCCCATACGCTGTGCCTGCGGTGGTCGCGACCATCATGTGGGGATTCTTCTATAGCCCCGATGCAAGCCCGATTGTCGCCGTTTTCACTGCGTTTCATCTGCCTCCGCCCAACTTCCTGGGCAAAGACGTGTTGTGGTCAATCGCCAACATCTCTACCTGGGAGTTTACCGGCTACAACATGATCATCTTCTTCTCGGCGCTGCAAGCCATCCCTCAGGAGATCTATGAGTCGGGCAGACTGGACGGACTCTCGGAGCTGGGCATCGCGTTGCGGCTCAAACTGCCGCTGATCACGCCGTCGCTGGTGTTGGGCGTGTTGTTCTCGCTGATCGGCACGCTACAACTCTTCAACGAGCCGCTGATCTTGCAGCGCCTCTCGTCGTATATCTCCTCAACCTACACGCCCAACATCTTTGCCTATAACATCGCCTTTGTGGAGACGAACTACTACTACGGCGGGGCCATCGCGGTCATCCTGGGGGTGGTCACGTTCGCCTTCTCCTACGGCTTTTTGCGGCTCACACGCCGCCAGTCAGGGGTGTAACCAATGGCGACCACACCGCTTGATCTCGATCAACGCAGCCGCAGAGAACCGGAAAATCAGCGATTGGTAGGCGCGCGGCTGCTCTCGACGAAAAATATCGCGGCATACATCTTTCTGCTCGCTCTGACGGTGTATTTTCTGACGCCGCTCTACTGGCTGGCCATCTCCGCAACGAAGAACAATACTGATCTGTTCAGTTCGTTTGGCCTGTGGTTCGCGCATTTCAACCTCTGGCAGAACCTGTACGAGACGTTCACCTACGGCAACGGCGAATACGTCCGCTGGATCATCAACACCGCGCTTTACGCTGTGGTGGGTGGTTTCCTCAGCATGCTGATCTCCGTGATGGCGGGCTATGCGCTGGCAAAATACAACTTCCCCGGACGCAGCCTCGTCTTTACGCTGGTGTTGGGCGCTGTGCTCGTGCCGCCAACGACGCTGGCGCTACCAACCTATCTGCTGATGAGCAAAGTCCATCTAACGAACACGTACTGGGCGGTACTGTTGCCAGCGTTGCTCAGCCCCGTTGGCGTCTATCTGGCGCGCGTCTACGCCACCGCCGCCGCGCCCGACGACATCCTCGACGCTGCCCGCGTGGATGGCGCCGGAGAGTTTCGCATCTTCTGGCAGGTGGCGCTGCCGCTGCTGCGACCGGGGCTGATCACCATCTTCCTCTTCCAGTTCGTCGCCATCTGGAACAACTTCTTTCTGCCGCTGGTCGTCCTCAGCGATCCCACGCTCTTCCCGATCAACCTGGGGCTGGCCACCTGGAACTTCGATCCCGCCTCGCACGAGCTGCTCTTCAACCTGATCGTGACGGGATCGCTGATCTCAGTGCTGCCACTGATCGTGATGTTCCTGGTCTTGCAACGCTACTGGCGCGCGGGGCTGGCGTTTGGCAGCGTCACGGGATGATGGAAGATCAGCTACCTCAACAACGAGCGGATGAATACGTGTCACTGGGGATGTCGCGTAGGGAATTGCTACGCCAGACGCTGTTAGTAGTAGTCGGGGGAACACTTTTGGAGACCGCCTTTTCGGGGTGTTCGGTCGCAAACAACCACACCCATCCTTCGTCGTCGTTGGCCTATCCGCTGGTGTTTCCCACGGGCTTTCTCTGGGGCGCCTCCACCTCGGCGTATCAGATCGAGGGCGCGGCGCATGCCGATGGGCGTGGCGCCTCCATCTGGGATACCTTCAGCCACACGCCTGGCAAGACAGTGGATGGCGCGACCGGCGATGTCGCAGACGATCACTATCACCGCTATGAAAGCGACTTCAACCTGCTCCATGCGCTGGGCGTCAAATCGTACCGTTTCTCCATCGCCTGGCCACGTATCTTCCCCGACGGCGCGGGCGCGCTCAACCAACCTGGCCTCGACTTTTATCGCCGCCTAGTGGAGAGCCTGCTCCAGCGAGGGATACGCCCAATGGCGACGCTGTTCCATTGGGATCTGCCTCAGGCGTTGCAAGACCAGGGCGGCTGGGAAAACCGGGATGTCGCTAAACGCTTCGCCGACTACGCCGATACGCTATTCCAGGCGTTGGGCGATCTGGTTCCCGCATGGCTGACGGTCAACGAGCCAAAAACCATTGTGACGCAGGGCTACATCAGCGGCACGCACGCTCCAGGCATCCAGAATCCCGCACGCGCATATGTTGCGCTCCATCACCTGCTGCTCGGCCACGGGTTGGCGACGCAGGCGTTTCGGGCGCGCTTCGGGCGCGACGGCTCCCGTCTGATCGGCCCGGCGCTCAACCTCTCGCCGGTCTACCCCGCCGACCATGCGGAGGGCACGGCAGCGGCGGTCACGTTGCAAGACGGCATTGAGAATCGCCTCTACCTCGATCCCATCTTCAAGGGGAGCTATCCCACCGATGTGGTGGAGGCGCTTGGTGACACCTGGCCATCGGCTGCGGTGATCCAGGATGGAGATCTAGCGATCATCCACACACCAATCGATCACCTGGGCGTCAACTATTACAATCCGCTGGTTGTCACGGCTGGCCCCCAATTCGTCAACGGCGTCTATCCGACGACGCAGGCAAGCTGGGAGCAAATCTATCCAAACGGGCTGTACGACATACTGATGCGCCTCACGCGCGATTATGATCGCGTCAATCTTTACATCACCGAGAACGGCGCGCCCTATCCCGATACCTTCGCCAGCCAGACCGTTGACGATCCGCAACGTATCGTCTATCTGCACGATCATCTGGTCGCGGCGTATCGCGCAATTCAGGCGGGCGCACAGCTACGCGGATATCATCTCTGGTCGCTGCTCGATAACTTTGAGTGGGCGGAAGGGTATAGTCAGCGTTGGGGCATCGTCTACGTGGATTTCGCCACCCAGCAACGCTACCCCAAACAAAGCGCCCACTGGTATAGCGAGGTCATCCGCCAGCATGGGCTTGCGCAGCCGCAGGGGTGAGCAGCATTGCGCTATCCCATATGGGGCCAGGACCGGCCGGCGCCACCTGCGGCGCGACATTGCCCAGCCCCAGCATACGCAACGCCTCGCATACCTGCGTGCGTGCGAGATCTGGCGTATTGTTCGTGCGGCTCAAATGCGCCAGCCAGACCCAGCGCGGGGTATCGTCAAGCGTCTGAGAGAGCGCCAAGGCCGTCTGCTCATTGGAAAGGTGACCTGTGGGGCTGAGGATGCGCCGTTTGAGGTGAAGCGGATAGGGGCCGGAAAGCAGGCGGGCGCGGTCGTGGTTCGCCTCGATCACCAGCAGGTGCGCGGCCTGCATAGCTTCGAGGATGGGCGGCGTAATCTCGCCCGTGTCGGTGACTATACACACACGCCAGGCGCTCGTCCCTAGCAGATAGCCACACGGCGCAACGGCGTCGTGCGAGATGACGAAGCTGCGCGCCTCAACCCCTTTCAATCGCCAGGAGTCGCCAACTGCCATCTCCACCCGCTCGATACGCTTCGTATCATCCGGGGCGCTACCGGCGAAGAGATCGCACTGAGCTACATCAGGCGCCACGCGATGGTAGGCGGTTGGCGACTGGCGAGTCGCCTGGGCAAAGACGGCTTTGAGCGTGCGTCGGTCGGCCACAAGCGCCGCGCCGTAGCGTTGGGCGAAGGCAACCGCGCCGCTGGCGTGATCGGAGTGCTCGTGGGTCAGAAAGATCGCGCTGATCGCTTCCGGCTCAACGCCCGCCTGGCGCAAGCGGTTTACCAACGTGCGCAAGGGAAATCCGGCGTCCACCAGGACGGCGCATCCGCCCACCTGTACGAGCAACGAGTTCCCACTGCTGCCGCTGCCCAACGAGACCACCCGCATAGAAACGCCCCTTTGCCTGAAGGCCATCACGCTTCGCTGCAAGTGATGATACCACAAAGCAGGCATGTGAGCGCGCACGTAGCACATTCAGCGACAACAAAACACCCCCTTCCCGTGTGGGAAGGGGGCTGGGGGGTTAGGTCAATCTTCGCCCTGGTCTTTGGTGTAGCCCAGTGCGCCGTCGAAGACTTGTAGCTTCTCGATGTGCATCCAGCGATACTGCACGCCCACCCGTTGCAGGATGTCGTAGAGCAGTTCGTCGGGCAAATCGCCCTCGCTGTCACTGAGCATGAAGCGGCAGCGCCAGTGGTCGGCGTTGTCGGTCAGCGCGCCAGTTGGCGGATAGACGCGTGTGCCACGGTTGGAGATCAGTTTGAGGTAGACGGGCGTCTCGCTCACCAGCTTCGTCATCGTCGCGCCCATCTCCTCGGCAGTCTGCGCCGACTCTACGAAAATGTCCACGCCGATCACGCGCCGCGACTCCGGGCGTACGCTATCCACAGGAATATCGAGCTGCGGGATGTTGATTGGCTTGTAGTCGCGGGTCTTCCAGCCCTCGGCGCGCTTGCCCAGATTCGAGATAATCGCGTCGGTATAGGCGCTGGTGCTGGCTGCTCCCTCGTCGCCCACCACATCGCGCGTGGCCACGCCAGAGGCCAACGTCACCAGCATCGCGTTCTCAATTAACGAGGCAGCGTCGAACTCGCCAACATGGCGCAACATCATGATGCCAGCCATCAGCATCGCCGTGGGATTGATGGTATTCTTCCCGGCGTACTTCGGCGCGCTGCCATGAACCGCCTCGAAGATCGCCACGCCGCTGCCCAGGTTGGCCGAGGGTGCGAAGCCCAGACCGCCGATCAGCCCGGAGGTGAGGTCGCTGAGGATGTCGCCGTTCATATTCGTGGTGACGATAACATCGAACTGCGTCGGATTCTTGACCAACTGGTGCGCGCAGTTGTCCACGATGATATGATGCGCCTCGATATCGGGATATTCGGGCGCAATCTGCTCGAAGACGCGCTTCATCGTGCCCTCAGTCAGCTTCATGATGTTCGCCTTGGTGGCGCAGTGAACCTTCTTGCGTCCCTCCGCGCGCGCTACCTCGAAAGCCAGCCGCACGATCTTTTCGCAACCCTTGCGCGAGATCAGCTTCAGGCATTCGGCGACGCCCGGCGTCTGCATATATTCAATGCCCGCATAGAGGTCTTCGACGTTCTCGCGGACAACCACCAGATCGATGCCACGTCCGCTATAGGGCGTTTTGACGTTGGGCAGCTCGCGCACAGGGCGAATGTTGCCGTATGTCTCGAAGAGCTTGCGTAGCGTGACATTGGCGCTCTTCTCGCCAAAGCCGACGGGAGTTTCCAGCGGGCCTTTCAGCACGATGCGTGTCTTCATGATGGAAGCGATAGTCTCTTCGGGAACGCCCGACGGCAGGCCGCGCTTGAAAACGGCGGCGCCCGCCTCTTGCTCTTCCCAGGCGACAGCCGCACCGCTCGCTTCGATAATGCGCTGGGTAGCTTTGACAACCTCCGGGCCAATACCATCACCCAGAATGACAGTGACGAGCTTCTGGCCAGACGGTGTTAATGTAACCGGTGTACTCACAAAAATGCCTGCGATTCTGCAATCTGCAATGGTCTGTGTTAGCTGCAAAAAGCTGTGATGAAACAGCAAAGCCAACAAAAAGTGTAGCCCTCATGGCGCCTGTGTGTCAAATCAGGCGCACTTGGGTGACCCCCAGCCCATCAAGTACCGCCGCGCTCCTGGGCGGCGTGTCCGCCTACAAACCACAGCATCACGGCGCATAGTAGTACACTGCGTATTGCCCGATCACCTGGCGACGATAGCCTACATAGGGAACACTGGCGGCCCGCGCATCGGCGGCGAAGTGGCGATCCTGCTGCGAGCCAGGCGCCAAGATATACGCAGGGTGCGCTACGCGCGCCATCTCGCTGACATACTGGGGTGAACGATTGTAGAGCAATTGCAGGCCGCGATCTGGTCGCCCGCCGCGCGCCGCACAAAGCAGGCGCTCGTTTGTCTCGAAGGTCAGACGATAGCATGTCCAGTAGTCGCCGTAGAAGGCGGTGATATGATGGGCGTCCAGAAAGGTGACAAGCTGGCGATCCACTGGCGGCATGGGCAGCGCAAACTGGCTGGCGTTGTTCGCGTAGCCAAGCGTCTGTCTACCTCCATTCACGCTTAGCGCCAACAGCAGAAGCAGCGCCAGCATGGAAAGCGCACCAAGTACGGGCTGTGAAAGGCGACTGGCTTTGCCTGGCAGCGGGGTATCCTCTTCTCCAGGCTCCTCCCTCATAGAGGAGGACAACCTGAGCCAACGTGATCGCGAATGGATGGCGAAGTGGATGCCAGAGCGCGCCAGCAATCCGCCAAGCCAGCGTACAAGCGGCGCTGCGCCAGCCCACAGCACACCAAACAAGGCGGGCACGCTGAGATAGACCAACAGCAGATAGCGCGCGGCGGTGAACTGGTTGATCGCCGCCTGCGCACTCAGTGTATAGGCCAGGATGGAGAGCGCGCCCGTCCCCAGTAGCATCGCACGCAGCCACAGCCGCGCATGTTCCTCCTGCCACTCCGCTGCGTTCTCTGTATGTTCATCAGCACGCAACTTGCCAACGACCTTCATCGTTGCCAAGCCAACAGGGGATTCACCTATCCCCCCACCCCCCTTCCCAAAATGGGAAGAGAGAAAGCGATGCGATGTCCTGCGGCGGCGCGCCAGCCAGCCAATCAGCCATCCCCTGAGGGCAATCAGTAGTCCCCACGCGGCGATGGCGTAGAGCGCAAGGGCGCCCAGCGAGAGCATGTAGTTGGCAGTGAGGCAAGCCTCATCCTGCGGGGTGCGCAGTGTGTGGGGATTGAGCGAACGCGCCATCGAGGGAGGATAGTCGCTCCACAGCGGGCCGTGCGTCACGCACACCAGCGGACTTCCCAGGATGGCGGGCAACGAGACAGCCATCGCGCCGTTCGTCTGCGCCAGCCACTCAGCCGGGGTGGGTAGGCCGCCGCCCGGCTCGCGGTTCTGGCTGGCGACCTGCTGATAGGTCGCGTTGGGATAGACGATGTTATAGCCGATGAGGGGCGCCGCGCCAAGCAGAAAGCCCAGAATCAGCGCAAGCCCTGCGATTGAGAGCAGTTCGCGTGTGCGATTGATCGCCAGCACGCCAAATGCCAGCGCAATCACCGGCAGGATCAACACATCAGACCACAGGCCGATGCCAGCCGCCAGCCCAATCAATAGATACATCTCCAAGCAAGCAAGCCAGGCGCGGCGTGTGGCAGGCAGGCGATCCGGCTGGCGCAGACGCATCCAGACGCCTAGCAGAGTCAGGCCGCCAAGCAGCAACACATCCTGATAGCCACCGATGGCCTTCAACTCGCGCAAGACGCCCATCGTTGGGCCAAACGCTAGCCACAGCAGCGTCAGCAGTCCCACAGTCCGGTCATACGCCGCACGCGCCAGCGCATAGAGCGTCGCTAGGAACCCCATCGTCAGCAGCAGTACAGTAAAATGCAACCAGAAGGTTGAGGGGCCAAATAGCCAGAAGAACACGGCGGCGAGGTACGCCTGCCCGGCGCCCATATATGCCTGGCTCCAATAGAAAACGGGATATTGTCCCTGAAGGATATGACGCGCCATCAGCCCAATGATCGCCTCGTCGCTATCCAGCGCAGGCCAACCCCGCGCGATGAGACACAGCCGATAGACAAAGGCTGCGACGAACACACTAAGCGCCGCCCAATCCATTGGGCGGACGCGCCCCATGCGCGAGGCCACCAAAAGGAGCAAGCGTTGCATCCGCGTCTTTTCGCTCACCTGCGCTCCCCTCATTTGGCGTATGTCTCATCTTGCATAGTGTACACCACGGAGGGAGCGGATACACGCGCTGTGTAGATCGGCACAGGACAACGGCAGCGCCATAGGTATCCATTCGCGGCGTGAGTTCAAGCGCATTGATAATACGTTGCTTCTGCCCTTTTCGGCCATTGCTGACCAGGCCAAGCCGATAGCCTGTGTCCTGAAGCTGATTGAGCAGGGCGCGTTTTTCAGGCGCGACAGCGCAGAAACGGCGCAGGGGTGGAATGCTCCGATAGAAGGGAATGAGCGAGATCAGTCCGACGAGCATCGCCCGACCGCGCGAAACAAGGGTATCATCCAGATCAAACAATATCCCCTGCACAGCGCGCATGGAGGATGGCGTAGACGTAGTGGATGGCGAGGGAGGCGACGACGTGGCAACCTGCCCATCCGTCGCCTCGGATGATTACTCTGGCATGGTGAAACCTCCCCGCATGGGTGACGGCAGAGCGGCGAACCGGCAGAAGCGCCTGATGAGGTTTGTCTGCCCCCCTGCGGGCGATACAAAATTGGCGCCGAAGCATCGCCCCTACTCCTCCATCCCCAGATGGACACCACCCCCAATACACCCCCCCAACAATCCACCCAACCTTCCACCCACAGGCCGACGCGCCATGTCTGCCTCTGACCTTACACTTGTGATGTGTAGCGGCACAGGACACAACAACCGCCGCGAGAACCGAGAACACACCACAGGTGAAAGAGAGCGTATAGATATGTTGGCCTTTACAGCGTCATCAGGATCACAAAGCATCGTCACCATCCTGATCGCCGTTGCGTTGATCATCTATTTACTGGCACGGCAGTTCTTCGCCCGCCCGGTCAGCCAGCGCACACTGTTTACGCCCTTGATTCTGGCGGCCGTGCTTGGCGCATTGTTCATCGCTGGCGCGCCCACGTTTGCGGCGGTGATCGCGGTGGTCTGCGGATTGCTGGTAGGCGCGGTCACAGGCGCCATCGGCGGCAGCGTCACGCGGGTCTGGCGCGGCCAGGGCGGCCTGATCTACCAGAAGAGCGGCTGGCCCTATCTGTTGGTATTGCTTGGCTTCATCGCCCTGCGCGTCGCGGCGTATTTCCTGCTGCACAACTTACTCGCGGCTACCGCGCTCGATGACGCCTTTATCGCGGCGGTCATCGCCAACTACCTGGGACGCGGCGGAGTCGTGGTCATGCGGGCATTGCCAATGGTAGGCAACCGCTTCGAGGCGCTGCCAGGACGCTAGGTGGCGGGCGGCTAAAGCCGCGCCTAAGGGCGCAATGCGCCACGAAGCCCGCCTTCGCGGGCTAGAGTTGAATCTTACTACACCATGCGCCGCCTCCTGCCCATCCACATCTTTCTCTTGTCCGCCTGTCATGCTATACTGCAATAGCCAAGCGCGCTATGCCATCCAGTAACACGGCAATATGGCAATATTCAGAATCCCCCGCTCCTGCGGCGCGGAAGAGGGGTTAGAGCTGGAGGCCACGCGCGTTCACTCTCTGGACGCGTGAGCAAGAGGCAGGAGAGAGAGGCGGCATAATGCGGCTACTGATGTGGCATGTGGACGCCTTCGTGGCAGAGCCAACCGAGCGCGGGCGCTCACCCGTCGCCGACGCCGAGCCGCCTACCGTTCGCATCGGCGACGGGCTGGTCGTCTTCGCGGCGGCGGAGCAGGCCGACGAGGCCGAACCGGCTGCCGTCGCTACACGCGCAGCGGACGCCATCAGCCAGACGGCGCGCAACCTGGGCGCGCAGACCATCGTCCTTCACTCGTTTGCCCACCTCTTCGTCGAGAAGCTCGCCGCCCCTGCCGTTGCCCGCGACATCCTCACGCAGATGCAGACATTGCTGACAGCGCACGGCTACGTCGCAAGCCAGAGCGCATTTGGCTGGTTCAATCGGCTGGAACTGCGTGCGAAGGGACATCCGTTCTCGCGGGTGGCGCGCCGTGTGTGATAGTGCGATCTGGTATGATGCGAGTGCAGCATAGAAGGCAAGGGAGACAATATGCGTCAGCAGGGATTCTGGCCTCGTTTCCTGTTTAGTGTGTGCGCTGTTTTGCTGCTAATCGGCGCGTGGGCGCCGTGGGCCAACGCCACGCAATACATCTCTCTCTCACCCCCTGGTTTGCCCCCGTATTCATACACAGCCAGTGGCTTCAATGGACTATTTGCTGTGTTCTCTTCGGCATTTGGTTTCAGCCGTCTGTTGTTGGATCTGCCCTTCGCCTGGGATGGGCTTTTCCTCATCGGCCTGGCGCTCGTATTTGCGTTTTGGCTCTACCGAACGGCCCCGCGTCGTGCGTTCATCCCCCTCTTCGCGCTTGCGGTTGCCTGGCTGACGTTGACAACTGTTACACTTGCGGTTGCCGCCTATGGAATATTCAGCCTCCGCCTTCCCCTGAACTGCCCAAGCGGCTGTCCTCCTAGCCATGTGACCATCTCGCCACCTTTGTGGGGTTTCTGGCTTTCCTGGCTTGCTGCACTGGCAGCTTGGGCAGCGACGATCCTGCTATTCCTCCAGCACAAGCAGGCTGTACCCGTAGCGAGTACAAACCAAGCCGAAGAAGATACAGCAGCCAGAGGAACACGCCGATCATCCATGCGCTGGCTGGCCGGATTGAGTTATACACTCGGCGCGCTGCTCTGGGGTGTGGCGCTGGCGGCGCTACCCTGGCTAATAAGCGGCGGCTGCGCAAGCCTGGATGTCGCGTTGGACTACGTGAATCGAAACTGTATCGCAGCAGATGTCTTCGATGTGGATTACCCGTTCATAGCCCGAACGATAGATGCGCCGGCGCTGTTACATCTGAGCGAGCTACTTCTGTTGGTGGGCCTGATTACGGCTGTTGTTCTATGGAGTCGGCGCGGCGCTGTCGCAGTGAATGTTCTGGCGATTGTCTGGCTGGTACTGATCACGCTGCTGACATGGATCGCTATTCTCGGCGTGCAGACAATGATGGCAACAACGCGACAGCTCCACTTCAGCCAACCTGCCGATTGGAAGTTTGGCATTGGCATGTATCTCGCCATCATCGGCGTCGTACTATGCGCCTGTGGGATAGCGCTGCGTCTTGTCCCCTGGCGAGGCGTCGCAAGAAGCAGCGCGAATGTGGAAATCGCTGGCTCCTGAACCGCGCCAGGGGAATAGTGACGGTAGGAGCGCAGGCACGCCGCCCAGGAGCGCGGCGGTACTTGGAGCAAGCCACCGCCTATGGCGGCGCTACTCAGTGGTGTAGCCCCTCTGCCGCCGCAACAAGAGTGGGGCCAGGCCACGTAGGTGGCCTTTGTGGCGGCACGCCTCTAGGCGCGGCTTGAGCCGCCCGCCCGTCGGCATAGTAGGCGTCACCGCTACATATCGGGCGCACGCAGGCCATGTGCGCCCAGCGTCAGACTGATCTCGCCACCATGGTGCAGGTCATGCTCGATCACATGCCAGATGATCCACTGGCGCGAGCGGGTGCGCCCACGTGCGAAAAACTCCTGATCCAGATCGTCGGTTGTCCAGCGGGTCAGGCAGTCGCGCATCGCCCGCCAGGTAACCTCAAACCCCTCCTCGAGTTCGGCGGCATTGTTGGGCCGGCGCCCGTCGCGATCCCACATACGCATCGCCTCGAGTTCGGGGCCACCCTCGCCCATCCCCTCGTTGAACCACCGTGCGCGCGCTCCAATAATGTGGATGGCAATCTCACCAATGCTGCGCAGATCGGGCGAGACGCGCAGATCGAGCTGATCGGGCGTCAGCGGCGCAATGGCCTCCACCAGCAGGTTTTGATAGCGTTCCCAGCCGGAATACACCTCAATGAGATGCGCCGGGCGCCCTTGTTCCCCCATAAACTGTCCTCTCTGATACATGGAGTCCGCGCAGGCGGACTTCGTGGCGGAACGCCCGTAGGCGCGATTTCAACCGCCCGCTGCCCCTACCACCCGCCTATATGCCTATTACCCGCTACAGCTCTCTCCGCCCTTCAAGCGCACGACTGAGTGTCCCCTCATCGGCGTATTCGAGGTC
>JAJPIU010000267.1 GCA_021324535.1 Pseudomonadota bacterium | reverse complement strand
GCGTTGAAAGGCGAGTAACCGGCGTACGATGTGGTCAGCCAGGTGCTATGCAGGAATTGGAAGACGCCCGACGCGCCGCTACCAGCGTTGTACGCATTGGGGTTCAGGGACGATTCGCAGGTCGCCACGCGCAAGGCTGCGCCAGCGTATGGCCCAAAGACCGACTGAATCATCGAGGCGACGCTGCCGCCTCCCGAACCGCCGGAGCCGCCGTTTCCATTGCTGCCGCTGCCGCCATCACCGTTGTCGTTGTCATAATCGCCGTCGCCGTCCACATGCGAGCCGTTGCCCGATGATCCGGTTGTGGTGGGGTTATTCCCATAGTTGGGCACCCAGGCGGGATTATCAGAGACAAGCTGGCCGTTTGCCCAATGCCAGTGGTGGGTGCAGTGGTAAGAGCCGTTTGCCCAGCCATAGCACAGCCAGCCGTTGTCGAGGTAGTAGCCGCGCTTGTAATACAGCCAGGATGCTCCGCTTGTCGAGGATGTCTGCGCGGCTGCTGTTGCGTGGGATGTGTTGATTGTGTTGATCGTGTTGGCCGTTGCAGGTGCGGCCTGGGCGACTGTCGCGCCTTGTGCGCCGATCAGCGTCAGAGAAAGCGCGCCTGCTGCGAAGAGCGCGCCAGCGCCCAGCCGGAGCGAGCGAAAGATGCGCTGCGCGCGGTGAAGACGACTCGCACGGTGTGTGCGATTCATACGGTGGAATTGTTTGGAGAACTGGTTCACGAAAACCTCCAGAACGGCTCAACCGCGTGTGCGGTGAGCGGATCGCGGCTGCGAAACCGCGACATCTAACCCTCCTCAGGGGTCGCGCGTCCGATGCGTTTCCCCTGCTGCAACTGAGCGCCCCAGACAAATTGGGACGCCAATGGTCAACGCCAGGCATGCTACTTGCGGGCCATCAGGATGTCGCTCACTCTGGCGCAGATCGGCCAGCGGCAAGCGCCATCAAAAACGGCGCGTGGCAGATTGTAGGCGCTACACAGGATTGGTACAGGTCAGTAGGACTTATGGATAAACTGGCGGCGTTTATCAGGAATCAGAATCAGATGAGGCGCGCGGCGACCAGAGTGGGTAGGGAATGCCCGCAAGCCGGTTGATGGCGAACGCCTGTACAGTCAGCAGCACGACAGCCACCATGAGGATGAGCAATTGCAGAGGGCCAGTCAGAAGGCCAAGCGAGATGATCAGAGTGGTGGCGCCTGCGGGGGGATGCGGCGATTTCAGCAGCACCATCAGCCCGGCGGTCAGTCCCAGCGAGAGCGCGGCGGCCAGCACGCGCGGCCAACTGACGCCAACGGAAAGCGCAGGCCCAGCGTGCGTCAGCCCCGTCACCAGCAAGCTGAAGTAGCCCGCGACGACGCCGATGGCATGGCCGATGATCGTGTTGCGCGGCGAGGCCGAGGGCGCGTTTGGGGTATAGAAGAACAGGAACGCCGTTGGGCCGAGCGAGGGAAACACAAAGGGCGAGTGGGTGATCAGCGCCAGGGCGGACATGATGCCGATGCTCAGTAAGCCGTTGAGGAGCGCAAAGACGGCAAGCACGGGAGTACGCGCATAGTGATCCAGCAGCCACGGCAGTTGGACGCGCGAGATCAGGCCGCGCAAAACGTCCGACATCTCGCCGCCGATGGGGTGTTCGCGGTCTATTCGATAGCGGAAGCCGCCGACTGATGGAGGCGGCACACGTTTGGGCGCATCCGCAGCAGGCTTCTTCGGCTTTCGCGATGTTGACGATGAGGATGTGGAATCAGGGGGAGTAGTCATAGGGCATTTCTCCATTATCATCTATCATCTATCATCTAGAAACTATCATCTAGAAACCGTCGCGCGCACGACGTGGCCAGATCGCGACTACCAGCGCGATCACAAATATAATCAGGCTGCCAAGCGCGATCTGCCAGAGAATCTGATTGCGCCCTGAAAGCAATTCATAGAGCGCGGTGGTGATCAGAAAGAGCTGGATGATCAGCAGTGCGCCGATGATATAGACCTGTCCCTGGGCAATGGCAATGCGTCCGGGGGCAACCTCGATGTCTGATGCGGGTGGACGCGGGCCTGGAGCGCGGCGACGCACGGCTCTGGCTCGCCGGGCGCGGGGCGGCGGAGCGGATAGCCACGATTCGTTGTGAGCGTGGCTGTATTGTTCGCGCGTCGCCTCCATATTCATCTCGTCTATCCCGTTTGGGTCGCTTACATCATCATCCGTCAAGAACGTCCCATCAGTAGCTTCATCGTCAGTCAACTGCTGATCATCATCGTTGGCGTCTCGCATAGCTCACCGCTCCTCTTCCTGGATCGCATACACCACCCCGTTCTCTATCGCGAGCTTGATAATGGGCAGCGGGCGGATCGGCGGCCCGGCAATGGCGTCGCCAGTGGCGGCGTCGAAGCGCCCCTCATGACAGGGGCAATGGAACTGGCGCGTATCGGCCTCATAGAGCACGGCGCACGAAAGGTGTGTGCAGACATCACTATAGGCGACCAGCCCCTTGCCGGGGAGGTTGACCAGAATGCCCTGCGAGTAGCCATCGGGATAGTTGAAGACCTTCACGCCGTTTTCGGGAAGCTCGTCAACATGCGCAATGGCTACCTTGTGGCCGCTAACCGGCGAACTCAACTCACCGATGACGGCCAGCGCCGAGGTGGCGGCGAAGAGCGCGCCAGTCCCCGCGACCAGGAAGCGTATGGTATCGCGGCGCGTCACCAGATCGTCGGTATCCCAGCGATAGGGAAACTCCTCGCGCCATTGCTGGCTGCTTTGCTCCACGCCGCCCGGCGAACCGACTGCTCCTGGCTCTTGCGGCGTCTCGTGTGGGAGTTGTTTGAGCGACATCTCAGTGTTTCCTTTCGCTTATTCGCTACCGCTTCACGGGTTGCGCAGGCGCCGTCGGCACTGGCGGAGTGAGCGGCGTCGCAGGTTCTACAGGCTTGCCTGGCGTCGAAGGCGCGATGCGTGGCTCCCATGGGTGCGCTGGAATCTCGCGCTGGGGCGCGCCTGCCGCCTCCGCCGTCTCCCAGGGGATGAAGTTGCGGTCGGCGGTGGGCGCGGGGGCGGTGTCGCGGCCAAGCGTCGCAGCCTCGGCCATCGCCAGCAGATCGAGCGTCTCGCTCTCGTCGGTCATGATCACATAGTTGCG
>JAJPIU010000119.1 GCA_021324535.1 Pseudomonadota bacterium | reverse complement strand
CTCACATGTCTCACATGTCTCACATGTCTCACATGTCTCACATGTCTCACATGTCTCACATGTCTCACATGTCTCACATGTCTCATATGTCTCATATCCTTTCGCCTGCCCGCATGCTCGAAAACTCCTGCGGCTCGATACGAAACACCGCCGTGGCTGTGAGTGACAAGACGGCTCCGGTGGACGAGACAAATGCGGTGAGGTAGGTGTAGTGGTAGAGAATCCGCACGCCCAGGTAAGGGGAGGAATTGGGACTGGAGAGTGAGACCTGGCCATCGTTGCGTATAGTGTAGGGCCATGAAGGTGAACCAATCGCCGTCCCGTTGGGCGCATAAGCGTCGAGCTTGCCAGTTGGCTGGCCGAAGCTATCAGCCTGGAAGATGTCTATCTCGATAGGTTGGGCGGCTGGAATGTCGTTGACATGTGAGTTGACCAGCGTGATGATCTCCTGGTCTATGTTGGCGTCGGTTGGCCCTTTGATTGCGCCAAGGCGCGCGGCGTCTTTGGCGGCGAAGTTATACGCGCCGATAGCCGCGTTGATCACCGAGAACTCGATCACGCCGAAGATCAGTAGAAAGAAGATCGGCGCGATCAGAGCGAATTCCACAAGCGCCTGCCCCCGGCTATGCCGCTTGCCGCGCCTCTGGCCCAAACCTTGCCAGATATGACCCCTATCGTTGGCCTGTCTCTTCACGCCACTCTCTCCCTTCGCCCCACTCCGCAGTATACAACGGATGACAAGGGCGGGAAGGAAAACCCAGGGATATGCTAGCCACTCAGGTAAGGCATGACGCCAGGCGCCTGAGCGATTCGTCTGGTTGGTAAGCATCCAGACATGACGAGCGCTGATACCCGTATACCCGCACAGCCGGATGAAAAGGACGATCATCTATGCCAGAAGCATCTCTCTCCCATGTCTCCCAGACACTCCACGCGCCCTATGTTGCGCTTGGTGATAGTCTCACCCAGGGCATGCAATCGGCAGGAGTAGCGTGGCTCTCGCAGCGCGCATCCTACCCCCAGCAGATCGCTGACTTTCTGGGCATTGCGCCGTTTCGCCAACCCATCCTCAAAGGCGGCCAACCGCTTGCCGCGCTCACTGCCACAAACAGCCACGCAGGCGCGCCCAGCCAATCCGATGACGCCTGGCTGGGGAATCCACCAAACATCGAGTTACTCCTGCGGCGGGCCGAGCGCCTGTATAGCGCCAACACCGGCAAGCCTGGCGCGCCACCCCCAGGCGCCTGGTGCGAGTTTGTGAACGAGCTTGAGACGATCAAGAACGTGCTGTGCGAAGCCGTTGGCGACTACGTGCGCGCCGTCGAAGACGCCGACCCGCAGGCGCTGCTGGTCTACCCTGAGCCTGCCACTGGCCTCTACCAAAACCTGGGTGTCTGGGGCTTCAACACGCTGGATGTCTCGACGAAAAACTACGCCATGCTGCAAGGCGCGCTCAAACTGTCGGGCGGCAAGCGGCTGGCGCGCCTGGGCCGCAAAGCCATCGAAGGAGTAGGCGATCTGCTGGGCAGGCTGCGTGCGCACCCCAGCCTACTCGAGTCGCTTTCCCTTTCGCTGCTCAGCCTCGCAGAGCATGACTTTGGGCAGCGGATAGCCGCCGAAAAGATTGGTTATGTCTTGGGGCGCGGCTCACTCACGGCGCTGGAAGCGGCGCGAGTGCAACAGCCACGGCTGGTTACGCTATGGATCGGCAGCAACGACGCGCTGGAGACGACCTTTACCGACCGGCTCTGGCAGGATGGCAATCCGTTGTATACCGATCCTGCTGTGTTCGCCGAGCAGATCGCCCACCTGGTCGAGAGCATCCTCGCGTTCGATTCACAGCCCAGCGTCTTCATCGCAACGCTGCCAAGCCCCACCGCCGCTCCCAACCTCGCCCGCAGCCGCGTCGGCCACTGGAAGTCTATCCTGCCGACGGCAGCCTATCTGCTGGATGGCGAAATCCTCAAGTTGGAGCAGGTGATCGGGCAGTACAACCAGGCTATCCGCGAGCTTGCCGCACGGTGCAGTGGGCGTGTCTGGGTAGTAGACATCCATGCGTTGCAAGAGCGCCTGCTGCGCGGCTCGCGCGAGGACGCCCAACTGGTGCAGCGTGTCACTCAACATGCCGTGCGCGCCGGACATCTGACCCCCGCCGCTGCCCGTGCAGCAGAACGAGCCGCCCGCGCCGGACATCTGCCAACCATCGAGCATGCCCGATCAATCGAGCAACGCCTCATCAATCGCTCGTTGACAGCAGTTGAGTCGCTTCCGCCGGAGGAGTCGGGCGCGACGCTGGCGCATCCCGATCTGACGGCGCTGCCAGACGCGCCAAACCTCGACGCTTTCACTGTTACCCTGGCCAGCGGCGCGACCTATCGCCTGACCGGCGAGTTCCTTGCGGCGGAGGATGATGTGATCTCCCAGGGCGGCGCGGTTGGTCTGGATGCGGTTCACCTTACCAACACGGCCTATGGCTTCGTCGCACGTGAGTTCATCAAAGTGATCTACGCCGCCAACAAAGAATCGCATGGGGCCGTGATGCGCGGCGTGACGGCTAAACGCCCATCGCTTGATGCGTTTGACCAGCGATTGCTTCAGGTGGCGCGCGAAGATACGTTGCTCAACGCGCCGCCCCGGCTGATTCCCGCTGCGCTCGATGCACAGGGAGCCCTCGCCGATCTGCTTGGCGAGTATCACTACACCGATCCGCTGCTGACACGCTGAACAGGCAGGCGATGGCGGGCGGATACGTCCGCGCTAGGGCTACGCCACAAAGGCCGCCTAAAGAGCGGACAGTGCGGACTCCCATATCTCAGGCTCACTTTGACTCTTTATCTTTGCGGCCCGCTGGTTTGCCGGGGGAGGCGTTGGAGCCGGAAGCGTCGGGGGAGTCGGAGGCGGCGCTAGAGTTGTGTGTCTGGCCCTGTATGGCCAGGAGGGAGGCCACAGCGCGCAGAAGCTCCTCGATGTCGA
Source organism: Pseudomonadota bacterium (assembly GCA_021324535.1). GTDB lineage: Bacteria > Chloroflexota > Ktedonobacteria > Ktedonobacterales > JADMIN01 > JAJPIU01. Next base: position 2,786 of record JAJPIU010000119.1, on the reverse strand, counting down.
ACGGTTTGCCGACCAGCGTTGTATTATGTGATTGGAGCTGGCCCTCGATCTCACGCACCTGGCGGGTCGCGGCGGTGCAGACGACAACGGGTATCTTTGCGGTTGGCGCATACATGCGCATCTTCTGGAGCAACTGCCAGCCTATCAGCTCGGTTCCAAAGATGAAATCGAGGATCACCAGATCGGGCTGTACCCGTTCGACCTCGTAAATATCTTGCGGGGCGAATGAATAGGTCGTGACCTGATAGCCCTCTTCTTCGAGAAGTGTGCGAAACAGGTCAAGGATGTCTTGTGTGTCGTTGATGACAAGAATATGCGCGCCCATACGCGGCGTCCTTTCGCTCGTGCATGGCTGCGCAGCACGAGCAAGGTATAAAATTGGGAGAACGCCGAATGATTGGCTCATCGCAACTGCTCTGGCGCATGATGCTGGCTGACGTCCACCTTATATAACATACGACAGCCACTATTGCGAGTTGCGTGCCAGTTTCACGAGAGCGTGAGCAAGCCAAGCTGCACTTTCAGACGGATGATGCGATGCAGCGCCTCGTGCAGGCGCGTCTGCGAGATGCGCCCGGATTGCACAGCCTGTGTCATCGCCGCGACGACGGCCGCCAGCCGATCCTGCTCGATAGGCGCCTCGATGAGATCGTCGCCAGCCACGAAGGCGCGCACACACGCCTCGGCGATGCCCTGCGCCGGATCGCTATAGCCTTGCTGGCGCATGTATTGGATAAGGCCCTGCGCATCCATCGCGTCGGTGACGACGACCCCCTGGTAGCCAAGCTGTCCGCGCAACACCTGTTGGACGAGGATAGACGAGAGCGAGGCAGGCTCGTTGGGATCATAGGCAGGCACAATGACATGCGTCACCATAATGAGATCGGGCTGATGGGGCAGCAGCGCGCGGAACGAGGCGAAGTCAATCGCATTGAGCTGGGCTTTCGTGTGGGTGACGGTCGGAAGCGTGAAATCGGGGTTGCCGCTCGACGCGCCAAGCCCAGGCCAGTGCTTCAACGTCCCCGCCACGCCGTTCTGCTGCAAGCCATCCAGAAATGCCCCGGCGTAGATTGTTACCTGATCGGGCGTCGTACCAAACGTGCGGCTCTTGTCAATCCCGCCGCCCTGGTAGACATCGGCCAATGGCGCGAAGTCTACATTGAAGCCAACCTGTTTCATGCGTTGGGCGTCGGTCTGCGCCTGGTTGTACGCCTGTTGTGGATCGCCAGTGGCGGCAAGTTGCTGTGGCGAGGGCGTCGAACCATAGTAAAACGAAAGGCGATCCACCAGGCCGCCTTCCTCGTCTATGGCAAGTAAAAGCGGCGTGGTGGCGTGCGCGTTGAGGTCATGCACAAGCTGTTGCATGCCCGCCAGCGTGGTCGGCTGAAGCGCGCCGCCGTTGTAGTTTGGAAAGACGATGGCGCTGCCAAGATCCCACTGCGTCAACGCCTGATTGAGATTGGCGTTGTAGCCGTTCGCGTAGACCGCCAGCATCAACGTCTGGCCAATCTGCTGGGCGGGCGTGAGGCTGGCGATATAGGCATCTATGCGCTGGTCAAGGCCGGGTGGTGGAGTATCCGTTGGCGCAGCGGTTGGCAAGCCGGTAGCCGTCGCCATGCCGGTTGGTGTTGCTGTCGCGAGAAGTGTCGGCGTCGGTATTCCCGCCACCGGGCCGCTGCTACAGCCAGCTATCACAAAGAGCGCCACGCAGAGGCTCGATGTGATACCCAGGCGCCGCAGACGCGCATAAAGATGATTTAACATTGATCCTCTGCTTTTCCTTGAAACGATCATCATATTCCTGGATGGCTCCATCGTTAGCGTAGATGAGAAAGCATCTGTGGCGCCAGTATCCCGATGGCCCAGGCGGCCATCGGGATACGCCGCCATCTCTGGCGGCGCTACCTGGCAGAGTCCAGGCCGCGTAGGCGGCCTTTGCGGCGTAGCCCTTCGGCGCGGTTTTAACCGCCCGCCGCCCGCCGCCTTGCCGCCTGTCGGTCCGCCTCGCCATCCCACCGTCTCACGAGTCTTAATGGCACGCGCCCATCGGCTTCACCTGCGGCGAATTGACAGTGTTCGGGCTGTTCACGATCACTTCCGCGACCCCTGGATAGGTATGGTCAGGGGTAAGTGTGCCTGAACTGGTGATCGTATACTGTTGCATCGTCTGCCCCGGAGCAACGTTGACATGCGCAGGAGTCGAGGAGCGCCCGTTGTCGAGTGTGTACATAAACTGGATGGTTCCTCCCTTGTTCCCCTGTGGGAGATGGAAGGTGACGGTGTAGGTAAAGGTGATGGAGCTTCCACAGCTTTTCCCCGCAATGCTTGCGGGGCTAACGGTCAGGTCAGCGCTTGTTACCTTGAAAGCGCCTGTATTCCCTGTGCTTTGTGTAGGGATGACCGTAGGGTGTGTCGAAGGGCTACCGGCTGGCGAGTTGAAGCCGGGAATGCCGTGAAACAGGGCCAACACCACGGCGAAGAGCGCCACCAGGACGACAATTGCTCCACCAGCGAAGATTCTGCCCATGGGTCGTTGCTGTCGCATGAAAAGTTCTCCTGAAGATGATGAAGGAGGTTGTGGCCTCCCGGAAAGTCGGGATACACGGGGTACGCTAAAATCGGCGTCGGGCGCGTGAGAGTTTGCTGTGGCGTTCTGCGCTTTCAACGCAGTGGCCAGGCGGCGCGCCAGGCGATCAGTCGAGGGCAGTGTGGCGCGCCAGTGGGCGCCGTCCTGGCTGAGCCGTGCGTCGAGCGAACGTAGCTCCGGCGGCGTCTCGAGTTCGCCG
>JAJPIU010000118.1 GCA_021324535.1 Pseudomonadota bacterium | reverse complement strand
GTCATTCTGCGTTTAACGTCCTTGTTGATCTCGCCACCCTGGCGGGTCAGGCGACAGATACCCACATCATCTGGGTCGTTCGCAGACCCACCGCACACATGCTCTTTGGTGGCGGCGACAGCGATGCGTTGCCTGCCAGGGGAGCGATTGGCCAGCGTGTCCGTGCGCTCATCGAAGCTAATGCTGTACGGGTTGTGGCAGGCTTCAGCGTGCTGGAGTTGCAGCAGACCCCGGCCGGTATTACAGTTTACGGGGAGAGAGAGGGCGTTGGGGCAAGCGTGGAGCCAGTGGATGAACTCATTGTGACGACTGGATTTCGCCCGGATCTCACGCTGCTGGCCGAATTGCGTCTCTCCCTGGATCCCACTACCGAGAGTCCTGTAGCGTTAGCCCCGCTGATTGACCCGAATGTTCATAGCTGCGGCACAGTTCCTCCGCACGGCGCTATTGAACTGGCGCATCCCGAACGCGATCTCTACGTGGTTGGGATGAAGAGCTATGGACGGGCGCCTACCTTCTTGCTGTTGACCGGCTACGAACAGGTACGTTCGGTGGCGGCAGCGCTCACTGGCGATTGGTCGGCAGCGCGTGATGTCCAACTCGTGCTGCCGGAAACGGGCGTCTGTTCGACAGGGAACATCACTTCGGATGGAACGTGTTGTGGTATAGGCGGTAGCCGCGATTCCCGTTCAGAAGCGCCTGCTGCGCCGACTGCTGTCTCTCCACAGGTAGGCTTACCACGTCTGAAGCCACGCCGCACTGGGAAACCACTGGGAACCTCTGTCATCTCTGTCACCGAAAGCAGTCAGCGACGTGACTGAGGTGTAGATTGAGACTGAGACTTGACTGGAACGGCGCCCGACAGGAGACCCGACAGGAGAAGGGAATGGCAATGGCTGAAGATGATGCGACGCGCGAGAGCTACACACGCATTGCCGCCAGATATGCCGAACGCTACAGCGATGAACTCGATTATAAGCCACTCGAACGGCAGTTGCTCGGCGCCTTCATGCCGGGCGCGACAGGGCGTCTCTGCGATCTCGGCTGTGGCCCTGGGCACGTGGCGGCCTATCTGCATGCGCAGGGCCGCGAGGCTATCGGCGTTGACCTTGCGGATGGCATGATCGAGCAGGCGCAGCGATTGTATCCGGCGGTTTTGTTTGTGCGCGCGGATATGCGCGATCTCCCCTTCGCCAGCGGCGCGTTCGCCGGTATCGTCGCGTTCTACAGCCTGATCCATATTCCTCCCGCCGAGATGGTCAGGACGCTGCATGAGCTGCGGCGTGTCCTTCAGCAGGATGGTGAGCTACTTGTCGGCTTTCATCGCGGCGAGGAAGTGCGCCGTGTGGATACGATGCTGGATGAGCCGGTGCAGCTTGACTTTCACTTTTTCACCACACAACAGATGAGCGATTGGATCACTCAGACGGGATTCGTTGTCGCGGAAGTGACCGAGCGCGAACCGTATCCTGATGTAGAGGTACAGACGCAACGAGCCTATATTCGTGCGCGCCTCGTAGAGTAGCATAACCCTCAAACTGGCGAGAGAGTTGCGTCTACACCAGACCATCGCTGTAAACCAGGGCCAGCGCCTGCCTTTTTGTGGTTTATCGGGGGGTCATGCGGGTCGTTCTCATTCTCTCACTGTAGGAAGCGCCAAGAGTTTCATCACGCAGTGTGCTGCGGCGCCTGAGCGGGCTGGCGCTCATGATGATGGACAACACGCTTGCGGGGCGGCGCCTTCGTTTCAAGGCTCGCCAGCAGCGCGCTTGTCGCCTCCGCAACGGCGGCTACCGCAGCCTGAAAGGCGTCCTCATTGCCTTTGGCAGGAACGCGGTAGCCGCTGATCTTGCGCACGTATTGCAGGGCGGCGGCGCGAATCTCCTCATCGGTCGCCGGGGGATCGCAGTGATAGAGCGTGGTGATGCTGCGGCACATTGGCGTTTCTCCTTCTCTCCCCGGTTGATACCAGGAGTGTTTAAGCTGTTTCTTTCTTGCCCTTGCCTCGTCTGCATATCCCGGCGGCAATACCACCCGAACGGTTCGCGTGGCCGGATCACCCAACGGATTATCCTTCAGTACCTTACTCTCCAACACGGGAATCTCGACGGTAACGGGCATAGCGCCATCTTTCTAAGGAGGTATGTGAGGAATGAGGCGAACGGTAGCGAACAGCAGTGAACGCTAGGGTGTACACTTACTATATCACGTCATTCACGCACAGAGAACGGAGCGACACGATGCCACGCGCTATTGACTTCCATGTCCACCTGCCAACAACAGAGTTCATGCAGGTGACGCTTGGCCCGATTGCTGAGGCCGCCGAGCGATACTTCCGTACCGAGGTGAAGTTAAAGGATATTGAGCAACTGGCGGCTGACTACGCAGAAGTGGATATGATCGGCGTGTTGCTGGCGTGGGACGCCGAGACCGCCACGGGACGGCCACCGCTTGGCAATGACTATATCGCGAACATCGTGCGGCGCTACCCGCAGCAATTCATTGGCTTCGCCAGCGTTGATCCCCATAAGGGGAAGGCCGCTATCAAGGAGATGGAACATGCGATTCGCGACCTGGGGTTGGCGGGCGCTAAGTTTCATCCCGGCGTGCAGGCATTCTATCCCAATGACCCACAGTTCTACCCGCTGATGGAGAAGATTCAGGAGTTGGGCGTTCCGGCGTTGTTCCATACGGGTACCAACGGCCTGGGCGCGGGGACTCCCGGCGGCATGGGCATCAAACTGGATTATACTCGTCCCATCTACCTGGACTCCCTCGCCGCCGACTTCCCAGGGCTGACCATCATTGGCGCGCATCCCTCCTGGCCCTGGCACGACGAGATGCTCGCGGCCATGCAGCACAAAGCAAACCTGTATAACGACCTCTCCGGTTGGTCGCCCAAATACATTCCCGAAACGCTGCTGCGTGAGGCAGCCACGCGCCTGCAAGACCGCTTCTTATTTGGCTCCGACTATCCGTTCATCACACCGCAGCGCTGGCTTGCGGACTTCGAGCGGCTGACATATTTCACCCCGGAGGTAAAGGAGAAGCTGCTCTGGCGGAATGCGCAGAAGCTGCTCGTGCATACGTCGGTTGGGCAGATGAGTTTCACGTCCTGACACCCTATACCTT
>JAJPIU010000178.1 GCA_021324535.1 Pseudomonadota bacterium | reverse complement strand
TGTGAAGTTAGAGCGGCGGCACAGATGGGCGTATTTCCCTGCGCTGGCATTACCCAGATCAGGTTCCGTCGGTCGGTAGCAGCGTAGCTACCCTCTCAGCCTGGTTCACCCAAGCTCCCGTTGCGGTCGGTCTCGTTATGTGGTTGTGTATCAGAGAAATAGCACACGCTACTGCGCTCTGTCAAGGATGGGCGTCTTGCCTGTGGGGCGCAAAGCGCCTAGCCGCGTGGCCAGACGTGGTATCCAGACGTGATACAATGGACGCAATGTTTCGTCCAGTTTCAATGTTCACGCTTGCCTCAGCTATCTCGGCGTCATATGCCTGCTATCTTCATTATTCGTTATACAGGCTAAGGGGCATGTATTCTGTCAAAGGCCGATGAGGGTATCATAGGGAAGACACAAGGGGGTACTGTGGTGGCGGAGGAACTCGGCAAAATCATACGAATGGCTGGCATGCTGCTGAAACATGCGGTGGGCGTGATGATGCTCTGCTGGCGGCGCATGCTGCGGGCGGGCGCGTTGGCGGGCGCGTTAGGCATCGTTCTCACCGAGATCGCGGCGATACTGGTCACACGCTCGCCGTTTCCGGGGTGGCCCGCGCAACTCGTCGCCGCCGCAGTTGGCTTCTCGCTGGCTTATGCGGTCGCACTGACGGTCTTCGTCGAAGAGTTTGTGCGCGGCGTCATTGACATGATTCGCCAGCTTGAGGGTGACGCCGCTGGAGCCGCACGCGCAGCAGAGCATCTGGCCGAACGTGAGCTTGGCGAGGTGCATCTTGGCCTCCAGCATATGCTAGGTATCGCCGCGCCGCTGGCCTGGGCTGGCGCACAGATGAAGAGCGCCCGCGCCAATGTGCAAAAGCGGCAGGCCGAACGCCAGCGTATCGAAGCCGCTCGCGCTGCCCAGCGCGCACGCGAGGCCGAAGCCGCTCGCCAGCGCGCCGAGGCCGAGGCGAAGCGTCGCGCCGAGGAGGCCAAGAAGCGGGCCGAGCAAGAGGCGGCGCGTAAGCAAGCCCAGGCTGAGGCGCAGCGAAAGGCCGAGGCTGAACGCAAGCAAGCTGAGGAGGCCGAGCGTCAGCGCCGTGCCGAGGAGGCAAAGCGCCGCGTCGCGCTTGAAGAAGGCCGACGACAGGCGCAGGAAGAGGCGCGCCAGCGCGCGGAGGCCATGCGCAGGCAGCGGGCGGAAGACGCCGAACGCGCTCGACAGCTTCAGGAAGAGGAGCGCAAGCAACGCGCCGCAGCCGCAGCCGCCAGCCTCAACGCCGCCGCTGGAGCGTTTTCCGCCGCCGTCCGCGCGCCACACGATCAGCGCACGCAACCTTCGTCAGCCGCGCACACAGACGAACAGCCCCCTGACGAAGCGGAAGAGGTCAACCTGGCTTCAGTCACCCAGGCGCCCTATACTCCGGCGGCGCCCGTCCCCGCCAGCAGCCTGCCACGCATCGAGTGGTCGTATGAGCATCCGGTGATCAAGCTGCCAAAGGAAAGCAATGGCGCCAGCCGGCCAGCCGACGAGACAGCGAACCAGCCACAACAGACGTTGACAGGCGCGCCTGGAGATATGCCTACAGATGATCCCGACGCCACCTTCCGCCGCGCCGTCGCGGCCATGCGCTCTCCCGACGCTGCTGAAAACGCCGCCAATGCTGCGCAAGGGAACGTTCAGCAATCTGTTGTGACTCCACGCCCAGGCGCATCCTATCCACAGACGCCACCGCCGCCTCGACTCCAGCCGGTTGAGGAGCCGATTCCCGTTTTGCCAATGGGCCAGCGTGCCCCCAGCGCGCCTGCTGCGTCTCCCACATCGGCGAATGCAGAGACTTCTGGGGCAAACGCGGAAACGCTTGAAGCGCCAACACTACCCGCGCGCCAGCGTGGCGACACGCAGCCTGCGCAGTCAACAGGCGCAAACGGCCAGGGCCAGGGGCGAGGGAATCCGGCGCAGACCGTTCCCAATCCGAACGGCAAAAAGAAATCGGTTCCCATCACCCAACCCCTGAACGCCGTGACGCGCCCTCTGCCGACGATGAGCCGTCCTACAGCGACGAGCGGCAATAGCGGTTTGTGGGAGCGATTGAGCCAGGCGCTCGTTGGCAAGCCACCCACCGTCAGTCGCCCGCTCGATACGAATGCGCAACAGCAGGCCGACGAGGATAACCCACTGGGGAATATCCGCTCGTTGCCGCCGCTGCCTACCGAAGGACTGGACGACGAAACGGAAAACGGTCAGTAGCACAGGCTAGAGGTATATGCGCTTGGGTTTGACGTTACCCTGGCGTGTATGGTATACTGGCGGTGTTGGAATGGGCGCCTGCGTGCCATCCAATAACACAGCAGCGAAAAGGAACAGGAACATGGCGAAGATGTGGATTCGGCGAGAGGGAACCGTTCATGCGGTCGGACGCTCTGCCCATCTCCCAGGCCATGTTGCGCCTTTTTTTAGCTCGCCGCTTACCTACCAGTACAGAATGACGTAAGCGTTCGTAACGAGCAATCTCAGCGCGAAGGCCGTGGGTGAAACTTCTTCCCCACGGCTTTTTGTTGTCTGCGAAACTGGACACCACCGAGAGACACCATCACGAAAGGATCGCCCCGCAATGGCGGAACACACATCAACCCTGGCGCCATCCGAAGTACAGTTACCCAGCGGCTACACCAGCCGCCCTGCCACGCTCGACGATCTCGACGCAGTGTATCGCATCATCTCGGATGACGCGCTGGCATCGAGCCAAGTGTGCAGTCGCTGAGCTAAGCAAAAAGCCCCTCCCCCGCACGCGGGGGAGGGGCTTGGGGTGGGGCGCCCACCTACGAATACGCGCACCCATTGGTGAGATTGCTGAACTCCTCCTGCAGGATGTAGGAGTGTCCATGATTGAGTTTGACCGACGCGCCTGAGCTATCGAGTGGCCCAAACGAATCGCGGCAGATGTCACCAATCTCACCAGCGGTATCGCCTTTGTACCAGCCGCCCGCGCCAATGGGATCGGTGACGGATTCGGCTTGCTCATGTGAAAACGTGTTGATCACCTGGTCGGCGTAGGCGTCGCCATAGGGGATCGGCCCCTGAGCGGTAGGCCCAAGCTGGCCAAACGTCTTGGGAACGCAGCTATACACGTAGTTCCCGATGAACTGATATTGGATGTCGGAGATGAAGGCGTAGATTGTCCCCGAATTCGTGGTATCATGGTAGCCGCAGAAGCCATTGCCGTTGGAATCGGGATACGTGCAGGAGTTTCCGGCGCACTCCTCAACGTCATAGCCTGTCAGCACAAACACCTCATCGGTGGCATGATCATCGCTCCAATGGTTCGCCGCGATGGCCCGCTCCGCCGACGCCTGTACCTCTTCGTCGGTGATGGGATCGCCTGGTGTACCGGCGTGCGGATAGGGCGTCGTATCCACATAGGCGCCGCCAAAGCGCATATTGTTGCGCACAGGGCCGCCGGTATCCCAATACTGCGTCAGCAAATTATAAAACGGCGTGCCGCCTACATCGCTGGCGTATTGCTTCACCAGCGACTCGAAGCGCGCGTTATTGCCGTCTGGCTCAAAGTTTTGGCCTTTGGGCAGCCAGAAGTCAATATAGATCGTCGCGGTGTGCATTACCGCGCCCTGATGATAGGTCATGCCGGGGCAGCCGTGCATACAGATAGGGAAGTTCAGACGCATACTCTGGCCGGAGGTCAGTGAGAACCGATGGAGCGTGCCCGTCAGGTTCCCTACGCAGGCGTAATGATCCGGCGGCAGGTTCTTCAGTATAAAGACGCCGTTTGCGTTGGCGACTGTTGAATAGGTTTGCGCGGTCTGCTGGCTGGTTGCCAGCGCCTCGTCATCGTTCCAACACGACACGTTCGCGTCGGCCACGCCCTGGCCGGTGGCGGCGTCGGTCACAGCGCCTGTGAGCGTGGCGGGTTGCAACGTGAGCGCCGCGCACGAGACGGATTGGCTTTGTGTCTGCGCCGGGCACGACTCCGCCGACGCCCCGCCTGCGCCAAAGTTCAGCGTGAGCGGCTGCGCGCCATGCCCACCGAGAATGAGTTTTGTTGGCAGGTATGAGGCGCCTGAGACCGAGCAGGTATACTTCTCGGCGGCGGGCACGGACAGCGAATAGACGCCGCTGGCGTTTGTTTGCGCGCTGAATGCGCCACAGGTGACGGTGGCCGCGATAGGTTTTGCCTTGTTGTAGCCGTTGATGCGCGCCGCTGGGTCTTGTCCATAGACAACGCCGCTGATCTGCTCGTGCGGGCCAATCACCAGTGGGCCGATCTGATACGCTATCGTCCCAACAATCGAGTAGATGACCGCCCCCACGATAAGCAGAACGACCAACGCCAGCGCGCCGCCTGCCGCGAAGATCGCGCCGCCGCGTCCGATGGGCCGTTTTGGCGGTGCAGGTGGCTTGGGTGGCTGAAAGGGCTGAATGGCTCCTTGTGGCGCGCCGGGCGCCAGCGGAGGAACTGTGTAGCCTCCCTGGTTCTCAGGACGAGGTGGAGCAATCACAGGCGAGTGCGCGCCCTGTCCTCCGGGATAGGCCATTGGCTGCCCAGGTTGTCCCGGAGAGCCGGGCTGCCCTGGTCGCGCATACGGAGCATACGGAGCATACGGAGCATACGGCGGATAAGCAGGCTGGCCATACGTTGGCGGCGGAGAGCCGGGCTGCCGCTGCGCCGGATACAGCGGCAGTGGCGGGTATTGCGGAGACTGTGGCGCCTGTGGCGATTGTGAGGTATAGGCTGGATAGCGCGGCGCGGGCTGTTGCTGCGGGTTCGCCGGGTTCGCTGGCTGACCAGGGTTCGCTGGTGGCGCTCCAGTTGGCCCCGGTTGCGCGCCCGCCTGGCGCATCGGCGTGAACGGCTGCGCAGGATAGGCCGGACGCTGTGGCTGTAGCTGTGGCGCAGGTTGTCCGGCGGGCGCATAGGGAGATTGTGGAAGCTGTGGCGCGCCCTGCGCTGGTGGCTGGTGGGGCGCCTGTTGGCCGGATTGCCCATCCGGCGCATTTGGACTATTCGGGTCATTTGGATTGTTAGGGTTGTTGGGCGAATTGTATCCGTAGTTTCCCATTGTGACGAGCTTTCCAGTCCCTACCGGCAGGGTATTCCATATGGTGAACACAAACAGCACAACGACAAAACCGCTTGCAGTATAGCAGATCATCCTCCTGGCAGGGAATATGCCATGACCTCAGTGTGGTCGCTTCAGTCAATCAACTGTGACGATCTCAACACGCGAGTCAGTGATCTCCACATCTGGGCGCGTCGCCTCGATGTAGCGGATGGCGTGCTCGATCACCTCGCTGGCGTGCGCGGCGTCGTTGCTCACATAGGCCAACCCAATCGTCAGCAGATTCCAGCTTTCGAGTGATTCCACCTCGGCGGCGGAGACACCAAACTGCGCGCGCAGCTTCGCCAGCGCCGAGCGCGCCACCTGGCGTTTGTCTTTGAGCGAGCCGCTATCAAACAGGCGAAGCGTGACGATGCCAGAGCCAATATACATGCAGTGTTATCCTGCGCGCTACGATCCCGCGCGCGTGAGGGTGTCTTGTGGGGCGTTGGATGGCGTATTGGGCGTATTGGGCGTATCGGATGGCGTGGGCAGAGTAAGAGTATAGCCGGCGTCGCGGGTCAGCAGCATACGGCTGATTTTCCTCGGCGGGTCAACGATCATTGCCCAGGCGCTCTGTGCGATATATGCGCTGATGGGCAGACGTTCGGGTGGTTGTTCCTGGCCGCCCTCGTGGCTGGTATGCGCCAGGATCGCCGTGCGCAGGTCGCCAGCCGTCTCGCCGGGAAAGAGCGTGTAGCCCGCGCCGATGTGCTGCCAGAAGTGCGCGTCGCTGCTGCCCGTCTCGGCTAGCCCCCATTGCTCGTTGAGCGTGCGCGCCTGTTCGCGCATGGCGGCGTTGGCGGGCGAGGGATTATACAGTTCGATGGCGTCTATCGGGTAGCCCTTGTTCAGCAACTCCTCGATTTTGCGGCGGCTTAGGCTCGGCACGAGACGTCCCAGTGGATGAGGGATGACGCAGAGGCCACCCTGTCCCTTGATCGCTTCGATGGCCTCCTCGACATGGGTGAGCATCTTCACACGCTGCTTCGTAAACAGGCCGAGAAAATGGCCTTCGCGCGTCGTCACCTCGATCCCCCAGATCAGGTGGATGTCAGTGATCCCCTCGCGGTCGATGATCTCTTGCGTGCGTTTGGCGCCTTCCAGGTGATCGTGATCGGTGATGGCGATCACTTTCAGACCACGCCGCCGCGCCTCGCTCAGCACGCGCTGTGGGCTGGCCGTGCCGTCGCCCAGGTTGGTGTGCATATGCAGGTCGGCCTTAGAAAGCCGGGGAGTATTGGTGGTGTTGGTCTCGCTCGTTACAGTTTCAGTCATAACCGGAAGTTGACCCATTGGGCGCGCCGGTTCACTCCGCATGGCGTTCGTTCCGCCGGAGGAAGCCAATCGCTGCTGGCGTGTACGCGCCCTCGCTACAGAATACTACCCGACAGACCATCACGGGTGCAAGAAATACACGCCCCAAAAACTCGTGGGACAGTTGGCTCCCCAAAACGCATCTCTATTCTAGAAAAGCATAGACCTCGGACGAAGGGAGCGAGCATGTTACGAGGATCGGTTGATGTTGGACTCCTCTTTACATCAACGTCATCAGGCGAGACGCCAGAGTTTCATACCACCGCGACTGCGCTAGCGCCTGCTGTGTTGCGGGTGGCTACTGCGCTGGTGGGGCCAGCCGATGCCGAAGACGCCGCCCAGGAGGCGATCCTGCGGGCATGGCAGCACTGGGAGACGCTACGCGATCCGGCTGCGGCCCGCGCCTGGCTGTTGCGCATCACCGTGAATGTCTGCCATCGGTGGCGGCGCGGTGACCCAGGCTCGCGTCTGCGCGAGGCGTTTTCGTTTGGTGAGGCGCAGGGCGAGTTGCTGGCCGCGCTCGACGCCGACCCCGGCTCAAGCGATCACACGGGCGCGCTCGATCTCCGCGCCGCCGTGAACCACCTGCCTGCGCCACACCGCATGATGATTGTGCTGCGCTACTACGGCGGCATGGACGCCACAGAGATCGGCGCCGCGCTCGATCTCCCGCCCTCGACGGTGCGTAGCCGTCTGAGCCGTGCGCTTGCCCTGCTGCGTGAACGCCTGAGCGCGCAATCAGGCGAAGGAAATGGGGCTATGTCAGCGGCAGACGGGACAGAAAAGAAAGGAGGGCAATGATGGACAATGAAACGCCTGATAAGCGCGCACTGAAAGGGAAAGAAACCGATGCCCTCGCGGCGGAGTTGCTTCCCCTCGAACGGCGCCTGTTGGCTGATGGCGACCGTTGGGCGCGCCCGATCTCTGCGACGCGCCTTACCGCATGGATACAGACACTCCGAGCGCCAGACCAAGAGAAGCCAACCGAGTCGCCGACGCAAGACAACAAAGCATCCGAAAAGATCGGCGTTTCCACTCAACAACGTATCTACTCATTCACATCACACGCACGAACAGGAGATGATGATTCGATGGAACGTTTACGCTCACTGACCAGTGGTCCACATGGAAGGCGAAACGCCTTTGGCGCGCTGGCGACAATCACTATCGTTCTGGTTGTCGCGCTGATGGCAGGGCTATTCTTCGCCTTCGGCCGTGGCTTTCATGGCTCGCCAGCCGGTTCACCGGGCGGCGGCTCCACTATGCCCACAACACATCGCGCCACACCAACGCCGGGAGTTGCCGTGCCGGGCGCGTATCCTGGCCCCCAGGCGGCGCACATCGTCTTCGCTGTGACGGCGCATCACATTGACCAGTATTCCAATCCGATTGGAGTGGATACAAGCTTCAAGGTAGGTGAAAACTTCTTCGTCGTGATCACTGTGAAAGGTCTCTCTGCCACTCAGCCGCACACGATCAGTGTGGTCTGGCTGCTGAATGGAAACCGCCTACCTCCATTGGGCGGCTCCGTGCGAGAAGTCACCTCGCGCACGGGCAGCGCCACGATGGCTTTTGGCATGGTCTATTCCCACAAAGGGCTCGGCGAGGTCAATATTTACTGGGATCCGGCGATGGAGCCGCCAAATGATGATCGGGCGCTTGGCCAGACCGTCGTCTTCACCGTATCCTGAGTGACCTAACCCCCTGCCCCCTTCCCCACACGGGAAGGGGGTAAGATCGCTTACCAGGGCATGTCGTCGTCGGCATCGAACACTTCAAGGGCGAAACTGGCGCCCATCGCTTCCGAAGATTCGCCAGCCTCTGCTGGCGCGGTGAAGCCGCCGACGGCGCGCAGCCGTTCGACGCGCAGGCTGGCGTTATCGAGTTGCTCTTGGCAGCGCCGGGCCAGCCCCACGCCGCGCTCGAAGAGGGCAAGCGCGTCATCCAGGGGTAGTCCGCCATCCTCCAGGCTGGCGACGATCTCATCGAGTTGCGCCAGTTCTTCCTCGAAGGAGAGCTTAGCGTCTTCTTCAGCCTGGGTGTTCGCCTTGCGACGCTTGTTGGCTGATGTGGTATCATCGTGTCCGTTGTTGTGCGCTCGTGTGGGCATATACTGAATCACTTTCTCGTTTCAAGGCTATCGGCATTTTACGTTTCTGTGGACTGAGACATTGAACCTATGTCAATTTATCCATGCGATGTGGTAGCGGGCGGGTGAACCCGCGCCTACAGAGCCGCCGCCACAAAGTTCGCCTGCGCGGACTCTGCCCACTAACAACGGGCGCCAATCAAGTACCGCCGCAGTCTTCTGCGGCCTCGTCTCCCGCAGGCGTCTCCGCCACAACACAAACAGCGCCATCCGTGTAGGCGTCCAGTTACACGTGTTACAGGTGTTACACGTCATATGCCCTTCGCCCCGCTTTGCTGAATGGATCGCTCATTGCGTTGTTCTGCATGTGCGCTTTCCCGCGTTGCGGATGTTTTATCTGCCACTACATCGGGCGCGCGTGCTGTTTTGCGTGGGCCAGCCGTCGCCGCGAATTCGCCGTCGCTCAGACGCACTGTCAGCCCTTGCCCCGCGCGCACCTGTGTCACACTGCTGATCAGCGCGCCATCCGGCTCACTACGGACAACAGCGAAGCCGCGCCCAAGCGTTTGCAACGGGCTGAGCGCATG
>JAJPIU010000067.1 GCA_021324535.1 Pseudomonadota bacterium | reverse complement strand
TCCGACGGGGTATTTAAGAGCCGTTTGGGATGATAGCATAGGCATACGTGACAGACATGGGTGTGAACTGCGAGGGTAGGCGGTGGACGAGCGTCCGACGCGCCAGGTGGGCGCGAAAGCCACAATCACAAAAACAATCTCCGAGGCCGACCTCGCGCTCTTCCTCCTGGTGATGGGCGACGATCAGCTTGACGCGCAGACAGATTCCGAGGAGCCGGGCAACACCGCGCGCCAGATGCGCCAGATCGCTCCCGATGCGATGCTTGCCGCGCTGCTGGCCTCCAGCGCGGCGCGCCATGCTCTGCGTCCACAGTTTGCCCGCTTCTCCAGCGCCGTCGTGCGCTTCATCGAACCTGCTCTCACCGACGATACCCTCACCGCGACGGCGGAACTCACCACGCTCGATGGCGAGACGCTTGGTGTTAGCGCGCACTGCGAGAACCAGGAGGGGCGACGCCTTGCCGAGGGTGACTTTTCGCTGCGCGACTCATAAATACATGCTGTGGCTCAGACCTTGGGGGCCATCGCCCATTGTCATTCCTCAAACATTGCTGTATATGTCGGCGCCTGAGCTTGTCCAACGCCTGGCGCGTCTCGATCCTTCATGTCGCTAATGTTGGCGCAGAACCGGGTGTATCCTTGTCCTCCATCTCTCTACAGAGATGGAGGATTTTGCATGTCAACAATGCCAGCACGACTTTGACTTCTTCCCTGCTAAACAACGCCGATCAAAAGACGCCGCTGTGGGTAGGATACCCGTCCGCTGGCGTGGCGGGTATCCCCTAGCGCCCGTCACACACTATAGAAGCCTCAGGTCGCTCTGCTTCCCGTATGCCCTATCGGCGTTCGGCCAGCGCTTGGCTAGCCTGATTGCGCCAGCGATGTGCCCCGCAATTGACTGGAATGATACAATCAGAGATGGCGCGCTGGAAGGGGCCATGCGTAGAGCGACACGATACACGCCAGACGATATGTGGGTTTGGGGTGGTGGGCGCCAGGTGAAAGGCCCCTGCGGCGGCCGCAACGGTTCGCCACTGAGCAGAAAGGCGCTGTATGTCCCTCGATATTCCAACCATCGCATTTTATCTTATTGCGATTGTCCTGGTCGGCTCGGCGCTGGCCGTCGTTTTGCTGCGCAACATTGTCCATTCGGCGCTTTTCCTGGCGGTGATGTTTGGCGCGGCGGCGGGCGCATATGTTTTGCTGAACGCCGAGTTCATCGCCATTGTGCAGGTGTTGATTTACGCAGGCGCAGTGACAATTCTTGTGCTGTTCGCCATCATGCTGACGCGAAACGCCCAATCGCAATCCTCCAATCCTTTTGCGAAGCAATGGTGGCTGGCATTGATCATTTGTGTCCTGCTGGGCTTTGGGCTGGTGTACGCCGTTGGCAACAGCGCGATGGCTGTCGCTTCGGCCTTTGCCCCGGTACATCTGGCGACACTCGGAGCCGACAGCGGCACGGTGACTCGCCTGGGGCAACTGCTCTACAGCCCCTTTGTGTATAGCTACGTCCTGCCCTTTGAGATTGCGTCGGTCGTGCTGCTGGTGGCGATCATCGGGGCGATTGTGATTGGCCGGGAGGACTGACAGACGATGGTAACGCTCAACTCCTTTCTTGTCCTGGGGGCTATCCTCTTCTGCATCGGCCTCTTTGGCGCGCTCAGCAAGCGCAACGCAGTCGCGATCCTCATGAGCATCGAGATCATGCTGAACGCCGTCAATATTACGCTCGTGGGTTATTCTTCCGCTTTCATGGGGCATACGCATGGCGAGCGGCTGACCGGCCAGATCTTCGCGATTTTCATCATCACGGTCGCTGCAGCCGAGGCAGCCGTCGCGCTGGCGATGATCATTGCTATCTATCGCCGCCGGTCTACCATTGACATCGGCGAGATCAATTTGATGCGCTGGTAGGCGCCCCATTCGCAGAGCAACAGGAGCCACATATGGACTTCGTAAGTTACGCCTGGGTGATACCGGCGTTGCCCCTTGCGGCGATGATCCTGATCTTCTTCGGGACACGCCCGCTCGAAATGCTGGCGCGCAGACGCGCCAGTGGCGAGACGGCAGGCGCAGGCCATTCTGCAGGGCATGACCACGACGCCTCGGCCACCGACGCACATGCCAGCCCTGCCGTCTCCGCGCAGGGTGAAGATACACACGGCGCCAGCCATAGCGGCGGCCACAGTGAAAACGGCGGCGCAACGCCGTTCTGGGCGATGGCGGGTAGCGTGATTGGCGTCGTCGCGATGGTTCTGGCCTTCTTCGTCGCGGTGGGCGTTCTCGTCGAGTTCCTCACGACGAAAGATAACAACCTCATCCAGCATGGGCAGTACATCTTCCTGTTCGACTGGTTCAGGTTTGGCAATCTTGATTACACCATCGCCTTCCGTGTAGACCAGTTGACGGCGGTGATGCTGGTGGTGGTAACAGGCGTCTCGATGCTCGTTCACCTCTATTCGATTGGCTACATGGAGGGTGATCCGGGCTACTCGCGCTTCTTTATCGAGTTGGCGCTCTTCACTGTCGCGATGCTGATCCTGGTGCTGGGGGCAAACTTCCTGGTGCTGTTCATCGGCTGGGAACTGGTGGGGCTTTCGTCCTATCTGCTGGTTGGCTTCTGGTTCGATGCGGCGCCGGAGCCGCCCGGCTCAGACCTGGATTTGCCCTATCCACCGGCAGCCGCGCTCAAAGCGTTCCTCACGACACGCCTGGGCGACTTCGGTTTCATGATCGGCATTCTGATTCTGTTCTTCTCCACCGGCACATTTGACTTCGGCGCGCTCAACTCCGCCGCAACCTATACGCATGTCAATCAGGTTGCCCTGACGGCGGCGATGATTCTGGTGTTCTGCGGCGCGGTGGGCAAATCGGCGCAGTTCCCGCTGCATGTGTGGCTGCCCGACGCGATGGCAGGCCCGACGCCGGTGAGCGCGCTGATTCACGCGGCGACGATGGTGGCGGCTGGTGTCTATCTGGTGGCGAGGCTCTTCCCGCTCTATCATTTTGCCGCCGGGCCACAGTCGCTCGAAGTGGTGGGCTATGTGGGCGGGTTCACGGCGCTTTTCGCGGCCACCATCGCGCTCGTGCAGAACGACATTAAGAAAGTGCTGGCGTACTCGACGATCAGCCAGCTTGGCTATATGTTCGTTGGGCTGGCGGTCGGCCCCAATAACGCGCTGGGTATCTTTCACCTGTTTACGCACGCCTTCTTCAAGGCGCTGCTCTTCCTGGGGTCGGGCGCTGTCATTCACGCCCTGGGCACGCAGGATATGCGGAAGATGGGTGGGCTGGCAAGGTATATCCCAATCACGGCGGCCACCTTCCTGGTGGCGACGCTTTCGATCTCCGGCTTCCCGTTCTTTGCAGGCTTCTTCAGCAAAGACCCCATCATTGGGCAGGCGTTTGACTACGGGACAACGCACGGCGGCAATTATACGCTGTACGGGCTGACCATCGTCACAGCTTTCCTGACGGCGTTCTATATGTTCCGCGCCTACTTCCTGACTTTTGGCGGGCGCTATGGGCAGATCGCGGGCTTCTGGGGCGCCGAGCGCGCCTACCGTGGCGAGGCGCATCCGCATCCGCCCTCCTGGGTGATGTGGCTGCCGCTGGTGATTTTGGCCTTCCCTGCCGCGCTGGCAGGCTACTGGAGCAGCTTCGCGAACTTCCTGACGAAAGGCGCTACGCCAGCAGTCAATATCTCTGACTATATCAACAGCGCCTTTAGCGATAAGTTGACGCTGATTGGCATTGTAGTGGCGCTGGCGGGCATCGCGCTGGCGTGGCTGATGTATGGCGTACAGGCGCTTCCGGCGAAGGTGTTCACCGGCAACCCCATCGGCAAGGGCATCCATGCTCTGCTGATGCACAAGTATTACATGGACGACCTCTACCGGCTCATCATCAAATATGTCGTGCTGGGGTTGGCTCATCTGACCGTTCTCTTCGACCGCTATATCATTGACGGCATTGTGAACGGTTCGGGGATGGCGGTGCGCGGCCTGGGCGCTGCCACCCGCCGCACGGAATCGGGCAATACACAAGGCTACGGGGCCGCAATCTTTGGCGGCGCGTTGATCATCCTCCTGCTGCTCTTCTTCGCAGTTGGCGTGTTGAAGCTCTAAGCGGAGAAGGGAGAGAACTGGTATGTTGCTGACACTGATTGTCTTCGTTCCCGCGCTGGCAGGCGTGATCGTGCTGGCGTCGCCCGCCCGTGCAGCGAAGTGGATTGCGGGGGGCTTCTCGCTGGCGGTCTTTCTGGCCAGCATGTGGCTCTACTTCGGCTTGCTTGGCGATAGCTCGCCCAACTTCGGCACGGTGATGGATCCGCAGTGGTACATCAACGCCACCTGGATTGATGTGGCCATCAACTCGTTCCACTTCAAGGTCAATTACGCCCTCGGCGCGGATGGCCTGAGTATCCCAATGCTGATCCTTAACGCGCTGTTGACCTTCCTTGCGGTGATCGGCTCGTGGCATATCGAGAAGCGCGTCAAGCTGTATATGGCGATGCTGCTGATCCTGGAGACCGGCGTGGCTGGTGTCTTCGCGGCGTTCGATCTCTTCCTGTTCTTCCTGTTCTGGGAGATCGAGCTGATCCCGATGTTCCTGCTGATCGCCATCTGGGGGGGGGCGCGGCGTGAATACGCGGCATGGAAGTTCTTGATCTATACCTTGGTTGGTTCGGCATTCACGCTGGCGGGCATCTTCCTGATCTACTTCGAGGAGGGTGGACGTGACGCCAGCTTCCAGCACTTCGCGCAGAACGGCCTCAATCTGACGGGTGCGTTGCCCTTCTTTGGAACGACTGTTTCGCTGGGGCTGGTGACATTCCTGCTGCTCTTCAGCGGCTTCGCAGTGAAGATTCCGATGTGGCCGGTGCATACCTGGCTGCCCGACGCCCATACTGAGGCGCCGACGGCAGTGAGCGTGTTGCTGGCGGGCGTGCTGCTGAAGATGGGCGCGTATGGGTTGATTCGTATCTGCCTGGGATTCGTCCCTCATGGCGCTATGGAGTTTGCGCCTGTGTTGGGCATCTTCGCGGCGATCAACGTGCTGTGGGGCGCGCTGGCCTCGATGGCGCAGCAAGACATGAAGAAGATGATCGCCTATTCCAGCGTAAGCCACATGGGTTATGTGTTGCTGGGGGTGGCGGCTGCCTCGGCGGCAGGCTCGCTGAATCTGGCCTTCCGGCAGGCGGCGCTGACCGGCGCGACGCTACAGATGTTTACCCACGGGACGATCACCGGCATGCTGTTCTTCTCGGTGGGCGTGCTCTATGAGAAGGCGCACACGCGCGATATTGATGT
This sequence comes from Pseudomonadota bacterium, assembly GCA_021324535.1. Classification (GTDB taxonomy): domain Bacteria; phylum Chloroflexota; class Ktedonobacteria; order Ktedonobacterales; family JADMIN01; genus JAJPIU01. Next base: position 6,421 of record JAJPIU010000067.1, on the reverse strand, counting down.
ATTTGGTGGCATCGGGAAGCGTATGCCAACGCTGATGTTGCTCTACTCGGTCGCCTGTTTCGCCGCGCTGGGGCTGCCCGGCATGAGCGGCTTCGTCGCGGAGTATCTGACGTTTACCGGCTCGTTCGCCACCCTGCCGGTAGTAACGATTCTCTCGGTGTTTGGTGTGGTGCTGACGGCGGGCTACCTGCTGTGGATGTTGCGCCGGTCGTTCTATGGGCCGCTGAACATGAAGTGGAGCTGGCTGACCGACGCAAACGCACGCGAGGCGTTCCCATTGGTGGCGCTGGCAGTGGTGATCATCTTCGTGGGCATCTTCCCAACGCCGATGTTGAATCTGCTTGCGCCGACGTTGAGCCAGATGATTCACCATATGACCCCGGTGATAGGAGGGTAAGATGCCATCGTCAACGATTGGCCCAACGCAGATCTGGATGCTCTCGCCGGAGTTGAGCATGGTGTTGCTCAGCTTCGTCGTGCTTGGGCTTGATCTTGTCACGCGCCACAAGGCGCCCGTCTGGCTAACAGCGCTCATCGGGCTGGTCGTGCCAACGGCGCTCACCTTCACGCTGGTGTTCAATGCCTTTGGCGGGCATCCGCGCTCAGCGTTCTATGGCATGCTGGTGGTGGACAACTTCGCTATCTTCTTCAAGCTGCTCTTCCTGGCGATTGGCTTCGGGGTGATCCTCGTCTCGTACCAGTACGTCGAGAAGTATCTGCGGGCGACGCCAGGCGAATACTACAGCATCATCCTGATGTCATTGTCGGGCATGATGCTGATGGCCAGCACAGGCGAGTTGATCTCGGTCTACATCTCGCTGGAGCTCACCAGCATCCCGCTCTACATCCTGGCGGGCCTCTCGCGCAAAGATGGCCGCTCCGCCGAGTCGGCGGTGAAGTATGTGCTGCTGGGGGCGATGTCGTCGGCTATCCTGCTGTATGGTATGGCGCTGGTGTACGGCGCGACCGGCACGACCGACCTGATCGAGATTGCCCAGGCGACGAAGGGCATGTTGCAGAGCAATAACCTGTTGTTGCTGGCGGGCGATGTGTTCATCTTCGCGGGCTTCGGCTTCAAGATTTCGGCTGTGCCGTTCCATATGTGGGCACCCGATATTTACGAAGGCTCACCAACGCCCTCCACGCTGTTCTTCTCGGTTGGCTCGAAAGCAGCGGGCTTCGCGGCGCTGTTGCGGGTCTTCGTCTTTGGCGGATTGGCCGCTGAGAGCAGTACCTATCTGTGGGTGATGGTGGCGATTGTCGCGGCGCTGACGATGACGCTTGGCAACGTGGTGGCGCTGCTGCAATCCAACATCAAGCGCATGATGGCCTATAGCAGCATCGGCCAGGCAGGCTATCTGCTGGTGGGCTTCGCGACGCTGATCATCCATAACACGGCGCTTGGCGACGAGGCAATGCTGGCGTTCCTGTTCGTCTATGTGGTGACGAACATTGGCGTATTTGCTGGTATCGTTGCGCTTGGCGACGCCACCGGACGCGAGAACATTCGCGACTTCGACGGCTTCGGGCGAAGCAACCCGCTGATCGCTGGCGGGATGGCGCTGTGTCTGCTGGCGCTGGCAGGCATTCCGCCGATGGCTGGCTTTTGGAGCAAGCTGTTTATCTTCTGGGCTGCCTGGGGCCAGGGTTCGACGCTAACCTTCCTGGTGATCCTGGGATTGATCAACAGCGTGATCTCGATTGCCTACTATGTCAACGTGGTCTATCGGATGTTCGTTATCGAACCTGCCAAGCGCGAGTTCATGCGTGCCCCCCGCTCGGTGGGCCTCACGCTGGCAATGGCGGTGATAGCCATCCTTGCGATCACGGTCGTCTTTGGGCCGCTGCTTCAGCAGGCGGGCGTGGGCGCGAGCAGTTTGTTCGTGCGGTAGCGAGGCGGCGGGCGGTTGAAACCACGCCTAAGGGGGTTTCGCACAGCGAAACCACGAAGTCCGCCTACGCGGACTGGGCTTTGGCAAAGCGAGCAAGCGTATCCCCTTTCCTGGTAGCGGGAAAGGGGATTTTTGTTGTGGGGCAGATATTCTCGTTGCAACTGGCGCTCAACCGAATAGATACATATCCACATCTGAGACGGCTTCGTAGCCAATGCTCTGGTAGATATGGTTTGCGGTGGGGTTGGCCAGATCGGTGAAGAGGAAGCAGAAGCGTCGTCCGCCATCCAGCAACATCTGGCTGAGCGCCGCGACACATGCGCTGGCGTAGCCTTTGCCGCGCTCCTCCGGCGGTGTATAAACTGGCCCCACGCGAATGCCGTTGGGGGTGGGGCCGCCATAGGCAGCTAGCGAGACGACACGTCCCTTGTCTTCCCACAGATACGCGGCGCGCTGTGGTGAGGTGAGCATCGTGTTGGTAATCGCTGTGGCGTCAGTAGGTTTTTCGTCGCCAAATGTCTCGCGGCCAAACGCCGCTAGCCAGTCCATCAGCAGCGCGCGATCAGCCTCGGTTGCGCGCCGCATTGTTCCTGCAACACCCGTTACCGGCTTGACGGTGGTCAGGCGGTAGATACGTTCATGTTTGCTTACATGAAATGTTTGGCTGCTGCGCGCCTGCCACGCCTCTGCAAAGAACAACGCCAGCGCATTGGAACCGGTTACACCTGGGAGTGTTGTGTGGTCAGAACGCAGGTCGTCGGCCAACGCCGCCATCACGGCGGAGGCGTCGGCCTGGGGCGCCACAAGCGAGAGGACGGGATTGTGTGGCGGCGTCTGGATCACCGTCATCACCACCTCAGCAGCGTCGCCTTCCCCATCTTCCACCAGCGCCAGCAGATAGGTCGGATAGGTCTGTGTGTGGAGCAGGTTGGACAGCAAGCCCAGCGAGAGATTATGCTCGGCCTCATGCTGGATCAGATATGGCTCGGCGCGCGCAGCAAAGGCTGCGACATCGGTATAGCGTGTGACGCGCATGGGTGTAACTCCTTATTATAGGCGCAGCAGGCGCAACGGCGGCGGGCGGTTGAAACCGCGCCTACGGGCTGCGCCACGAAGTCCGCCTACGCGGACTCTACTGTGCCAGCGTGTGTGTACCACGCAAGCGATCTTGTAGCCTGGCATTTTCCTGGCCCGCATAGGCGGGCTTTGTGGCAGCAGCACATCGAGGTTCTTAGGCGCGGGTTTACCCGCCCGCTGCTTACAACGGAATGTTGCCATGCTTCTTCGGCGGATTGCTGTCGCGCTTGTTTTTCAGCATATCCAGTGCGGCGATCAAGCGTTCGCGGGTGTGGCGCGGCTCGATCACCTCATCTACATAGCCACGCGCGGCGGCGACATACGGATTGGCGAACTTCTCCTGGTAGTCGGCGACAAGCTCCTGGCGGCGCGCTTCGGGGTCGTCGGCGTGCTCGATCTCATCCTTGAAGATGATGTTGACCGCGCCATCCACGCCCATCACCGCGATCTCCGCAGTGGGCCAGGCGTAGTTGATGTCGCCGCGCACATGCTTGCTGCTCATCACGTCGTAGGCGCCGCCGTACGCCTTGCGGGTAATCACTGTCACCTTGGGGACGGTCGCCTCGCAGTAGGCGTAGAGTAGCTTGGCCCCGTGGCGGATGATACCGCCGTGCTCCTGCGCCACCCCCGGCAGGAAGCCCGGCACGTCAACAAACGTCACCAGGGGGATGTTGAAGCAGTCGCAGAAGCGCACGAAGCGCGCCGCCTTGTCGGACGAATTGATGTCGAGCACGCCCGCCAGCACGTTGGGCTGTTGCGCGACCAGTCCTACCACGCGCCCGCCGAGCCGCCCAAAACCGATGATGATGTTGCGCGCCCACTGCTCCTGTACCTCAAAGAAGACGCCGGAATCCAGCACGGCGCGAAGGATGGTCTTCATGTCATAAGGGCGATTGGGGTTGTCAGGGATGATCTCGTCAAGTTCGTCAGCGGTGCGGCTGATGGGATCGGTGGACTCTTCGAGCGGGGGATCATCAACGTTGTTCGAAGGGAGATAGCTGAGCAGCGTGCGAATCTGACGCAGGCACTCGGCCTCACTGGGCGAGGCGAAGTGCGCTACACCGCTTGTCGCGTTGTGGATGGTTGCGCCGCCCAGTTGATCGAACGTGACCTCCTCATGGGTGACGGTCTTGACGACATTGGGGCCGGTCACGAACATATGGCTGGCGCCCTCTACCATGAAGATGAAGTCGGTGATGGCGGGCGAGTAGACCGCGCCACCCGCGCACGGCCCCATGATCGCAGAAATCTGCGGGATGACGCCGCTGGCAAGCGTGTTGCGCAGGAAGATGTCTGCATAGGCGCCCAGGCTCACGACGCCCTCCTGGATACGCGCGCCGCCGGAGTCGTTCAGGCCGATCACTGGCGCGCCGTTTTTCATGGCGAGATCCATGATCTTGCAGATTTTCTCGGCGTGCGCCTCGGCGAGTGAGCCGCCAAACACGGTGAAGTCTTGCGAGAAGACGTAGACCAGCCGCCCGTCTATCTTGCCGTAGCCCGTAACGACGCCATCCCCCAGGACGCGCTGCCCATCGGCCACAAAGTCGGTTGTGCGGCTGGTCACCAGCATGTCTGTTTCATGGAAGGTGTCAGGATCAAGCAGCAGATCGAGCCGCTCGCGCGCGGTGAGTTTGCCCTTTTTGTGCTGCGCCTCGATACGGCGCACACCGCCGCCTAGCGCCGCCTCGGCTTTGAGGCGCTTGAGTTCTTCGAGCTTCTCGCGTGTCGTTTTCATGTGTGTGATCTTCCCCATCTACCCTAGAAAATCAATAGCGTCAAGATACCTGAGCGCGTGCCAGGCGTAACGCGCGTGGCTTCGACTTTTGTTGCGGCGCCACGTCTGCGAGCGCGCGGCACACCTCGCCTGCCGTTTTGATGAACGCGCGCATAGCCTGTGAACGGTAGCTGTCGCGTCGCCAGGCAAGCCCGATGATGCGCGGCGGTGTGCCATCGCCGAGCTTGCGGGTCATGATACGCGGGTCAGGATCAACCGCAAGCTCCGGCGCCAGGGCTATCCCCAGGCCAGCCGCCGCAAGGCCGCGCACGGTGCCGTTGTCGCCCGACCTGAAGACGATACGCGGCGCCAGGCCGCGGACGGTCAGATAGGCTTCTAGCTGCTTCGAGGTGCGACAGCGACGAAAGCTGATGAGCGGCTGATCGATTAACTCACTTAGCGGGAGTTCGCCTTTGCGCTGCGCCAGGGGAGCATCCTTCGCGATGATGGCTACCCAGGGATCGGTAAGCAACTCAATCGCCTCGAATGGCCCCTCACACATGGGAAGCACAGTGAAGGCAAGATCAAGCTCGCCGTGCGCCACCAGCGTCAACAGTGTATCATCACTCTCGTCTTCGGTCAGCCTCACCGCAACGTCTGGCCACGCGCCGCTGAACGCCTGCAACACGCCGGGTAGGATGCGCGTGCCCACGCTTTGATAGATGCCGACGCGCAGCAACCCTGCCTCGCCCGTCTTGTAGGCCACAATGTCAGCCTGGGCGGCGCGCAGATGCGCCACGATAGCCTCCGCGTGGCGCACGAGCAACTGACCTGCCTCGGTCAGCGTCACCGGACGTGGCCCGCGCGACCGCTCAATCAGCCGCTCGCCGACGATCTCTTCGAGGCTGGCAATCTGTTGGCTGATCGCCGATTGCGTGTAACCTACCTGCTCAGCCGCGCGCCCAAACGATGCGGTCTCAGCAATGGCGTGCAGCGCGATGAGATGGCGTAGTTCGATCTGTGCCCAATTAGTAGCCTCACTAATCATCTTCCGCAGCTTTCTGAATTGTACTTATCAACACTGTGGGGTATCATACACGAAGCGAGGCGTCAACGCAAGTGGCAGGCCAGGGAAAAGCAAGAGAGAAGCCGAAAGAAGCGTCAAGTTTGTAGCGCAAATTTGTAGCGCAAAAAGCGGAAAGCCACGCGGGATGATCCTGCGCCATACTGAGTAACATGAAGCGCGCAGAAGCGATTTTCGCTGGGGAAAGAGAGCAGACATCGTGAGCATTGCGCAATTTTCGGAAAGCACGACAAGCACAACAACGCAAGCGCAGCAGTCGGCGCAGTCAGTTGAGTGGACACTTCAGCTCTGGCGCTCAGCCGCCAGCGTGATTGCGACCGATCCCCAAACCGAGCGGCGTGCGGCATATGTTGCGGCGGTCGCGGAGATGAGCGTCAGCATGCCGGAAAGCCGGACGACGCAGGAACTCGTCACGCGCTTTTGGAGTGAAGCTCTGATGATGATGGCTGCGCGCGCCAGCGTGCGGAGCGATGGGCGTGTGTTGAACGCGCAGGTGATTGCCGCCGCTGCCTGCTGGGAGGCATTGGCGCGTATGGTGGCAAGCCATTGATGTAGACGAGGCGGGCGAGCAGAGGTGGCGGCTGGCGTGAACGGCGGGCGGCTGAAGCCGCGCCTAGGGGCTGGCGCCACAAAGGCCGCCTGCGCGGCCTGTTC
>JAJPIU010000092.1 GCA_021324535.1 Pseudomonadota bacterium | reverse complement strand
CACTTGCGATACGCCCCGCCGATGATCTCGTAGATTGACCGCTCAATCGCCAGCGGGCTTGACTGAATCAACTCGGTCCAGCGGAAGATTTGATCGTACTCGGCGAGGTTGTTGACCTTATCGGGGTGGCTGACGGTGATCAATTCGACGAAGCGCCAGTAGTCTTTTGACGGCAGGCGAATACCCTGCTGGTGGGCGATGCTCCACATGATGGCGGGGTCAACCGAGCCGCCGACGTGTGTGTGTAACTCGGTCAATTCGGGCCGTTCATCCAGAATAGTGCGCCCGCGAAACACATCGGGGTTGAGCGAACTCACGCGCGCGCCCTCCCGTTTGCCAGTGACGCTGCTTCGGCCTCGACAGGTCGGCTGGCCACCTCAGCCGGAAACAGCCGCACACGATCCCCCCGGCGAATCTCGCCTTCCTGCAGGATGCGCGCATAGATGCGGCTCTCGCCGGGATGCAGCTTCGGCGAGATGCGCGTGAAATCGCCGTCGTTGAAGCAGTCAACCAGGTTCGAGCAGGGGATGGTGTACGATGTCAGTTCGGCGATCACCTCGTCGCCAAGCTCAAGCCGTGCGCCCGGAACGAGCAATGCCTGTGGAATACCGACAAGCGTGATGTTTTCGCCAGCCGCGCCGGGGAAGATGCTATGTCCCTCGGCCTGCAACCGCTTGATCTGCTCCAGGGTATACAGACAGAGCGCGCGCATGGGGCCGCCGTGGTTGCGTGTATCGTTCTGGTAGTCGCCAACAATGCCCTCGCGCGTCACTCGCGCGCTGACCATCGGCAGTTTTGGCACGCCGCCGCGCGAACTGTTGATTTGATAAATGCTGCCCTCATAGGCAGTCATAGGTTTCCTCATTTCCGCCATGATGGTATCTCTTCTTGTATGATTCATCATACCATATCCGCCAAACGGCGCCCCTGCACAAACGCCGCCAATGCTGCTATACTGCTGGGGATGATTCGCTATGATCTGTCACAACATGCGACATATCTATAGAGTAAGGAGCACACAATGGCAGACGTTCGCCCACTCCCAGGGATACGCTACGCGCCGGAGGTTGACCTCGCCGAGGTGGTCACACCACCCTACGACGTCATCTCGCCCGAAGCGCAGGGGCGCTATTACGAGCGCAGCCCGCAGAACATCATCCGCTTAGAACTTGGTGTCGAGCAACCGGATGACGATGTGCTCGATAATCGCTATACCCGCGCAGCGCGTACCTTCGCCGAGTGGCGCTGGCAGGGCGTCTTGCAGCAAGACGCCCCCTCACTCTATCTCTACGAGCAGCGTTTCACTGTGCTCGGCTCCAAGCGGCGACGGCTCAGCCTGCTGGCGCGTGTGCGCATTGAGCCGTGGGAGGCGGGCGTCGTCTTGCCACACGAGCGCACGCTCAGCAAGCCCAAAGATGATCGCCTGAAGCTGACGCGCGCTACCGCCGCCACGCTCAGCCCAATCATGGCGCTCTACGACGATTCCAAAGGCGCATTGGCAAAATCGTTTGCCATTGTGCGCCGCCGCAAGCCACCCATCGCCTTCACCGATGAAGCAGGCGAGGAGCATCGCCTCTGGGCGATACGCGACACCGAGCAGTTCGCGACAGTTGGCCGGTTCTTTGCGGATCGCCAGCTCTATATCGCGGATGGGCACCATCGCTACGAGACGGCGCTGGCCTATCGCAATGAGATACGCGAGATGCGGCGCGGGCTGGACGCGGACGACGCGCCCAACTTCACGCTGATGGCGCTCTCGGCCATCGAAGACCCTGGCTTGGTCGTGCTGCCGACCCATCGTATTGTGCGCGGGCTGGATATGGAACGGCTGGCGAACATGGGCGACGAGCTTGGCGTCTATTTCAGCGTCGAGCCGCTGGAGACGCTGGAGACGCAGACCATCCTGGCGGCGCTGACGGCGGCGAGCGATGAGGGCAAAGAGACGGCATTTGCGCTGGTAGCGCCCGATGGCGCGCGTATCCTCAGGCTCACATCCGCCGGGCGGGCGGCAATGGAGGCGCGGGTTAGCCCAAACGTGGGAACATCTGAGGCGTGGCGCAAACTCGATGTGGCGATCCTGCACGAGCTTGTGCTGAACCAGACGCTAGGGATCAGCGATGAGGCCGTGCGCTCAGGTGGGCATGTCAGCTACACGCGCGACGCAGAGCAGGCCATCGCCGCCGTGCTTTCGGGCACGGAGGGCGCGCAGGTAGCCGTGTTGCTGAACCCCACGCCGCCCGCCGCCATTCGCGATGTGGCGCGCGCAGGCGACCGCATGCCGCAGAAATCCACCTATTTTTATCCCAAACTCATCACCGGATTGGTCATCAACCCATTGTGGTGAGGTATGCTATTGTATCGTGGATAGCGTTTGGTGAGGATAGAGGGCGACATATGATCCTGATTGTCGGGGCCGGGCTGGCCGGGCTGAGCTGCGCCAAGGTGTTGGTGGAGGCTGGACAAGAGGTGCGCGTGATCGAGGCGGCTGACCATATCGGCGGGCGCGTGTATACCGACCACAGCGCCGACGGCTTCCTGCTGGATCGCGGCTTTCAGGTTCTGTTTACCGCCTATCCCGCTGCGCGTCGCCAGCTCGATTACGCCGCCCTCAAACTGAAAAAGTTTGCGCCGGGGGCAACGCTGATCCGCGATGGGCATTGGTATAACCTGAGCGACCCGATGCGTAATCCTTTCACTATCGGATCAACGCTCGCCAATCCGCTGATCCCCTTTGGCGACAAGCTGCGCACATTGCGGCTGCGGCGCTATGCGCGCCGACGCAAGCTGCACGACATCTTTTATGGCAAACTCAAAGCCCGCCGCAAAGAGCATGTGGAGGATCGCACAGCCTACGAGGAGCTGCGTCGCCGCCACTTCAGCGACGCCGGATTTATAGACGCCTTTGCGCGTCCCTTCTTTGGTGGCATCTTCCTCAATCGCGAACTTGATACTAGCGCACGCATGCTGAACTTTGTTGTCAAGATGCTAGCCAGCGGCGATATTGCCGTGCCCGAACAGGGCATCGGCGCAATCACCGACCAGCTTGCAGCCTATCTGCCACCCGATGCGCTGCGCCTGGAGACGCGCGTGGAGGGCATCGTCGGGGCGGATGGCCGCGCGGTGGGCGTGACACTGACCGGCGGAGAGGAGATGCAGGGCGACGCCGTGGTGATCGCGACGGATGGCGCCAGCGCATCGCGGCTGCTTGGTCATGAGCTACCAATCGAGCCGGTTGCGGTAACGTGTGTATATTTCGGCTCGATCGAACAGATCTACAAAGGGAAGCGGTTGCTGCTGAACACCAATCCCGACGCGCTGATCAACAACGCCGTGCAATTGAGCAACATCTCGCCAGCCTATGCCCCCAAAGGGCAGCATCTCTTCTCTACAACAGTGCTTGGCGATCCGCCGCTCTCCGACGCAGAACTCACGGCAAAGTGCCGCGAGGAGATCGCGACATGGTTCCCCGGACGCGAATTGCCCAAGCTACGCCATCTGGCGACCTATCGCATTCGCTTCGCGCAGTTCCGCCAGCCCCCAGGCATCTTTACGAAGCTGCCTGAGAACACGACGCCAACGGATGGCCTCTTTCTGGCAGGCGAATATACCGCGTCGAGCAGCATCAACGGAGCCATACGCAGCGGCGAGTCTGCGGCGAAGGCGGTGCTCGATGCGCTGCCAAGCCTGATGGCGGAATGAAGACAAAGACCCTTCTGCGCCCAATCATCCCAACCCCTGGTTTTGCGCAGTCAATCGCTCCTGACGCGCCTGCTACGCCTGTGCCATCCTCTGAGCCGCAAACCACTGAGGAGCATCTTTCAGAGAAGGTAGATGGGATACGGAGTTTTCTCCGTGAGTGCCTCTTCAACACTGCCACGCCGAACTTTATGTTTCAGGTGGCGGTTGGCTTCACGATTGGATTCGCGGTGAGCGCCGCGCTCTTGATCCTCTTCGCGCATACGCTACGCCCTACCGCCACCCTCCAGATCGGGCAGTTCATCGTCAGCGCGCACACGAACATTCCGAATCTCAGCCTGCCAATGATTCAGATCATCGTCGCGATGCTCACCCTGCTCTATCTCGCCTGGCTGCTCGTGCGCCGTGCGCCTGGTAGCTCCCAGATGGGCATCGTGGCAAACCTCTTCATCCTCAATGCGGGGCTGCAAGCGTTGGTCTGGCTCAGCCAGTTGTTGGAGCGTAGCGAGTCGTTTACGGCGGCGTCGCTTCCTGCCGTGGCGGCGGTGTTGCTCGTGCTGGCGTTCCTGTGGGATTTACTGACCTCAGGCGAGCAGACAAATGGCAGCAGCCGACATCTGCCGCGCTTCGTGCGAGTCTGCCTGTATGCGGGCTATAGCATCGTATCCATCACGATCACGCTCTATCTCTCGATAGCGCCAGCGTCTTCCGGGGCCTTCGCTCCTGAAACCTGGACGCCCTCAGGTGTCACCGATCTGGGCGTGGCGATGTTGCTGGCTGTGTTCATCATCGGCGTCGCCCGCGCGCAAGCACAGGCGGGGATACAGCCACAGACGACCGCAGGCGCGACCGCTCAGCATGAGCAGACTCAACCGGAAAAATGAATAAGTGTACCAGGTTACTGAGTTCCTTACGCAGGCTTGCCAGGTTTTGGGGTAGAATGCCATCTGAAAGGAGGGCAAGCGAGATGGCTACCCCTACAGTAACACTACATCCAATGACCGAGGAAGAGTACACGACGTTCTCAGCAACCCTCTGGGAAGACTTTGCTCAGACGGTTGCCAACAACACGGGAACCACCCTGGAGGAAGCGTCAGCAGAAGCGGCAAGGCAGCACAAAGATTTGCTTCCGCAGGAGTATCACACGCCCGGCCATAAGTTCTGGCGTGTTCTCAACGAAGCTGGCGAGCCAGTAGGCGATCTCTGGGTACACATCCGGGGCAATGGACGCGCGTTTATCTACGACATCGAGATGCTCCCCGACCAGCGCGGCAAAGGCTATGGCGAGGCGACCATGCGTGCGCTTGAAGATGCGCTCAAGCCGGAGGGTGTAACCGAGATCAGTCTCAACGTCTTTGGCGACAATGCAGTGGCGATGAATCTCTACAAGAAGCTGGGCTACCTGGTGGTCGCCACGGGCATGCGCAAACCAATCTAACAATGCAACTTCTCACCGAACCCTATCTCTCTCAGGCGGCGTGCTGGCCCACCGAGGGACGCCACATCCTGGCGCAGCATAACAGCGAGACGGTGGTGGTCTATCAGGCCTACTCACCTGCTATCGGGCGTTTCGCAGCCTCGCATGGCTACTTCGGCGGTGGCTTCAGCTTGAATCGGATGTCGTGGATCAAGCCGAATTTCCTGTGGATGATGTATCGCTCAGGCTGGGGGACGAAACCAGGACAGGAGGTTACGCTGGCCATCTGGCTGCAACGCGCCGCTTTTGTGAATATCCTGCGCGCGGCAGTTCCCTCCACCTACGATCCAGATGACTACTCTACCAGGGAAGACTGGCAAACAGCGGTCGTGCAATCGGATGTACGTGTGCAATGGGATCCCGACCACGATCCGAGCGGCAAGCCACTGGCGCGGCGGGCGATTCAGTTTGGCTTACGCGGCGCGACGCTGGCCAGCTATGCGCGCGAGTGGATCGTTGAGATAGCCGACATCTCGGCGTTCGTCGCGGCTCAGCGTGAGCACGCCACACCGCCATATGACCACCTGTTGACCCCGCGCGAAACGCTCTTTCCCTGAGGGGGCACGAATGATCTCCACCAGGGCTACCTGGACATGAGCGGAAACAGGCGGAAACAGGCGGAAACAGACATAAGACATCGTACGAAGACAGATGAAGACTCCCGGCGACACTTTACGACACGAGAAAGTGAACAGCTTTCACAAAAAGCGGCGTTTTAGATACCCTGTGGCAATGCAGTTGCGTTTGCCTGCGAACGAGTCGGGCCGGTACGCGGTATACACAACATGCCACCCGATGTTGTTTACTCTGTTCTCACAGTGTTCGATGAGCCGCCGTCCTGGGCCATGAGGCATCTCCCCAGGAGGCGCGCAACGAGGAGGCGTTATGGCAGAAACGCTGTGCAAAGGGACGCTCCACCGCGAAACGGAGTTCGCGCTAGTGTCGCCAGGGGTGCGGGTATTTGGCGCATGCGGGCCAAACGCGCTCGCAGAAGTGGCAAGCAACGCACTGAACAAAATCACGCACACCAGCGATGTGTATTGGCTGATGCGCAACGCCGGGTTATGCGACAGCCAGGGAATCTCTACACTCGCCAGCATCGCCACCGCTGCGGGCCAGATGGGTCTGAAGCAGGTGGCGTATCGCGGCTACACCGACCCGCCCTGGAGCGATTGGCAGGCGCTTTTTCAGGAGTATGCAGGCGCGGCGCCGTTCGTAGCGCAGGTGGGCTGGGGTCAGCAATTGGTGGATGTGATCTCAGGCGAGGGCGAGAACGCAAACGACCTGCACTCCCACTTCATCTGTGTGCTGGGTCGCAATACGGGCGGCTGGTCGCCCCATGCCAATCAGAATCTTCCCGCAGGTTATTGGGTGGCAGATGGATGCAGCTTCGCGGGCGGCAACAACAATCAAAATAACTTCAATGCGGCAGACGTTCTCCAGTTTTACCCCGATGACATGATGAACTCGGCGCAGCCGACGGGCGCGCTGGTTATTCAAGGAGCAACAGCAATGGCCTGGACACGCGACAACACAGGAGCGCACGACGACAAAGGGCATCACGTTGGCTTTGGCATCGCCGACGCCATCTTCGCCGCTGGCTACCAGGGAACCAATGGCCTGCAAAGCGAGACCTACTACGACAACAACAACTGCTTCGCCCCGCTGAGCAACGGCCAGGTGGCCCACTGGAGCCAGGTGACGCAGCAGGCCGACTGGAACGGAGCCATCGTGACGGTCGCCCTCTGGCAGCAGATTCAGGCGCTCAAGCAGCAGATCGCCCAGAACCATGCAGACGAACTCTCTCTCGAGGCGATCAAGGCGATCAAGGCAGCGCTTCAGGTGGCGTAGGCCCCACTCCTGGCCCCTCCCTCACTGCGGTGGGAGAGGGGCATTATGTATGTGGCGCATGGGGTATGACAGGCGGTTGAAACCGCGCCGAAGGGAGCCGCATAAGCGGCTCCACGAAGTCCGCCGGCGCGGACTGGGTTGAGGCAAATAATCTCTGCTCTTGGGATCATTCGAAGGCGACACGTGTAAAACAAGTACCGCCATCCCTGGCGGCGTGTGTCGCTCGTACTCGAACGGCCCTGCCGACGCAAGAACGTACAGTCGGACAATCGTGAGCTTCTGAAAAAGCACATGTGAAAACCACATGTGAATACCACATGTGAAGGGGGCGAGCAAGCCCCATATTTCAGTGATGTCCATGATGGGAGAAATGGCGCTCTCACTTGATAAGTAAGCCAAACTCGGCTACACTGCTTGCAACGGTGATCAACTTACTGTAGAACGATCGCTACCGAGCAGTTGAGCGGGCGTGCCTGCCGCCCGGTGGCCAGGGAGAGTGGCGTCAGCCTGCTGGCGCACGGACTCGGAGGCTCTTTATGCTGAAACGACTGTCTGGACTGAGTGGGATACAACGAGCGGCGCTGGTAGGCGTCACTGTTCTGGCGCTGGTGGGCCTGATAGGCTCCAGCCTCCTGATCGTCTTGCCGAAGTTGGCCCAGGCGCAGGCGCGCGCCCAGCGGCAGTCCAACCCTGTGCTGGTGAATGCGCCCTTTGCTCACATGTCCGCTGCGCAGGTGATCAAGAACCTTGCCAACTACAACACGATCCCCCTCTGGCACGGGAGCTTTCCCGATTCTCCTTACGTCATGCTGGGAACCAATCCCGTCAAGGGCGGCGTGGCGACCATTCCGATTGAGATCATCCCTGTCACAGTAAAGATTGGCGGCGCTATTTTCGATGGCGCCTCGCGAGTCAATGAAGTGGTGAACTCTCCGCTCTTTCAGCTTTCGGACTACCCGGACGGACGCGCCCAATATCTCGACGCCGTGCAGCGCGGCAACTGGTGGCATTATGCCCACACCAACAACTATCATCTCTTGCTGGGCGCCCCCACTATTGAGCCGACGCTGAGCCTGACTGTCCCTTCGGCGGATGGCACGGTGACGGGCCAGGCAGCCAGTGTAAGTACCACCTGGTGGACAAACGCCATACAGGCTGCCCTTGCTCAACGCCAGACCTCGCCGAAAGTGCTTCCCATCTTCCTGACCCGCAACCTTTATTTTGGCAATCAATTGGGGTTGTATGGCTATGCCACACAGGCGCAGACCTCCAACCTGAACTTTTACCTCTCTGCCTCCTACTTCGATTGCCTCGAACGTGTATGTCCGCAACCACAAAACGGGTATATTGGCCCTGCGGAGCAGGATGTGTTGGCGCTCAGCCAGACGCTGGTCGAGTTCAGCTTCAATCCCTTCGGCCTCAACTCGTCCTTGATCCTCGGGATTTTTGCGGATCCTTACTACGATCCTGCTACCCCCAATAACTCTACCCTCAACTACTTAAACCTGTTATGGCAAAGTCCGTTAGCATGGTTCTCTTCCTGTTTCTCTGGCTTTGATCCCCTTGTGGCAACGCTGGATAGCAGCTTCACCGCGTCCACCACGGTAGGCGGTGTGACACGCCTGTACCACCTGTCGGATGCTGGCTATACCTCCTGGTTTTTTAGCCAGTCGCCCTCGCTGGGCTATGGAGGCCATCACGACTTTATGCAGCTACACCTGTTCGACGTGTACGGAACCGGATGGTCAGGAATTTCCCCACCGCTATCAGGCTGCTGCGAGGTCTTTTGTGACGCGGCTCCTCCGGGCGCTGGGGGAAGCCATGCTGGTAGGAACTTGGAGCGGCGCATCCTCACCCACTAACGTTGGTGAACCTACCCCCTGTCCTTTCATTCGCTCCCTTCCCCAGCCGGGGAAGGGAGACAGGCGCATCGTGGCAAGCGTGCTCCAACAGAGTGGCGCCCTGCTCAGCTTCTCAGCGTCGCGCCGAAGCGGTCGGCCAATGCCTTCACGATTGCCGCCTGGGCGCGTTCCACCTCTTGCTCGGTCAGTGTGCGGTCGCTCGCCAGGAAGGTCAGGGTATAGGCCAGGCTGCGCTGATCCGACGGAATGCCCTCGCCAGTGTAGACATCGAACAGCCGCACGTCGCGAAGAAGGTCGCCGCCCGCCTGGCGTATCGCCGCCAGCACATCCGCCTCAGGCGTCTCTCGCTGGATCACGATGGCGATGTCGCGTTGGGCGCCGGGGTAGCGCGGCACTGGGCGATGGCGTTCTTGCGGGGCCTGTGCCGCATAGAGCCGTTCGAGGTCAAGCTCCATCAGGTACGTGCGCTTCGTCAGTTCGAAGCGTTCGGCCACCTCAGGATGAACCTCACCCAGCACGCCAAGAGACGCCCACACACCAGCCGTCGCTACCGCGCGTTCATTGCCGTCTCCACTCGTTGCCGCATCAGCCGTGGTTGCTGTAGTCATCAGTGCCTCAACGAGCGCGCAACGCCCCGGATGAAACGTTGGATGCGTCGTTGGCGTGAAGCGATAGGCCGCGACGCCCACGCTTCGGAGCAGCAACTCTGCCACACCTTTGAGATCGAAGAAGTCGGCGTCGCGTTCGCCCAGCCAGCTTTGCGCCGCCGGGCCACTCAGCGCCACGCCCACCGTGCGCCGCTCGTTCGCGATCCCATCGCCGGTGGCCAGTTCGGGCGTTGGCAGGTAGCGCCGCCCCACTTCGAAGAACCACAGACCGGCCGATTCGTGCTTACTATTCTCGCGCACCGTCGTCAGCAGGTTCGCCATCAGCGTCAGACGCAGCGACTCTATCTCGCTGCTCAGCGGATTATGCAGTGTGATAGCTGGCAGCCGTTCAGCAAGCGACTCGATGCGACGTCGCTCCAATTTTTGCGTCTGCTGGGTGGTCAGCGCGTGGTCGTTGGCCGCGCCGTCCTGGCCTGCCGTCTCGCCAGTTGGAACAGGCGCGCTCAGGAGCAGCTCTTCGCCAGGACGACCTGAGAGCAAACGGGCCATCGCCACCCGACTCACCAGCGGATACGAGACGATCTCCGTCAGCCCGGCGCCCACCAGTATCTCGCGAATTTCTTCCTCGCGGTCGAACCAGGGGCCAGCCGACGGCTCAGGCAGCGGCCCAACGGGGATCGCGCTGGGGATACGGTCGAAGCCGACGATGCGCGCGATCTCCTCAACAATGTCCGCGCTCTCCTCCACATCGCCGCGCCAGGTAGGAACCGTCACCTGCAAGATGACATCGCCCTGCTCGTTGGGTTCTTCCTCAACGCCGAAGCCAAGCGCACGCAGCGCAGCAATCGCCTCGGTCGGCGTGACCTCCATACTGGTCAGCCACTTCACCTGGCTCAGATGGAAGCGGATCACGCGCGGCTTGACCGGCTCAGGATAGAAGTCAACCCGCCCCGGCGCAACTTGGCCGCCCGCAAGTTGGTTGAGCAACTGCGCCGCGCGGTCTATCGCCAGTTCCGTCAGAGCAATGTCGGGATTTTTCTCGAAGCGACCCGATGACTCCGTGCGCAGGCCAATCGCCTGCGAGGTGCGGCGGATATTGGTGGGGTTGAAGTGCGCCGCCTCCAGCACGACGTTCGTCGTCGTCTCATCCACCTCGACACGCGCGCCGCCGAAGATACCGGCGATCACCGTCGGCCCGGCGGGATCGGTGATGAGCAACATATCGGGTGTAAGTTGGCGTGTCACGTCGTCGAGCGTGGTGATCGTCTCGCCAGGCTGGGCGCGCCGCACGATGATCGT
>JAJPIU010000048.1 GCA_021324535.1 Pseudomonadota bacterium | reverse complement strand
GGAACGGGCAAGCGATCTTTGAGGATCACCCGCTGGGGCGAGGCCGTGCGGTTGGCGAGCGTCACGCGGTAGCCAAACGTCACGCGGCGCAGGTCGCCCTGCAATAGCGCGCCCTTATCGGTCTCGCGCTCGATCAACTCCCGTTTGAAGGTGATGTTATCGTCGGCGCCAAGATAGAGCTTCAGCGGGGCGTTCTCCGCCGTCTGTTCCATGTGTGTCTGCCCAACGTACTCATCGCCAGCCTCGGCGGCATGGAAGATATGCAACTCGCCAGCCAGCAAGACGCGCCCGGTGGTATTCGTGGTGGTAGCCCGCAGTTGCGCGCCCTGGGCGATCAACGGAGCCGCGATATATTCCAGCGTGCAGGGCAGATCGTTGTCGCCTGTCCCTACGGTATGCGGCGCGCCATCCGACGGCACGTCCACCCCGCCGGGCAGGCGAAACACCATCGCCACACCCGTTCGCTCGGCCTCAGCCGCCACCACGTCAATCTCTTCCGCCGCATCGGCCAGCGCACTGCCATTCGCCGACATGGCATATCCCTGGACGGCTCCACCAAAGGGCATGGCAGCAGGAGTCATTGCCCGCATGAGCGGCGCGCTACGCACTGCGCGCGCAGCCACCGGCTGGGGCAGTGGTGGCTGCTCCTCGATGTACCATGGATCGAGGTCGTCGGGCAGCGCCGTCGCTGTGGAGGGCTGTGCGTTGGAGAGCGAGAGCGCGACCGCCTGCCAGTCTTCTCCGGTGCGCTGGGTGATCAACGCCTGTTGTGTCAGCCGCACCCGACCGCCTGCCACATCCACCCGCGCGTCGTAACGAGGCCGCCACCAGGCGTTGGTGATCACATACGACAACTGGATGGAGACCTTCCCTGGTGTAGCAACCACCATGCGGATGCTTGCGGCGATGCGATCCGGCTGGCGAATGTTCAGCCCATTGAGTTCACGCTGGCGCGCCTCGCGTTCGCGGGCCAGCGTATCACGCTGCGTCTGCGTCTGGCGCTGCTCACTGGCGATGCGTTGCGCCTCGTTGCTCGTATAGGTGAAGAGCGCGCCTGCGTCTTCAGGCTTCGCCGAGCCACGCGCGATGCCACGCGCCAGGCTTTGCGCCGTTTGGTCGCCAAGCGTCGTCAGCCAGGCGCGCTGATCGCTCAGCAGCTTCACGCGCTCGTCGAGCAGGGCTATCTCGTTGTCGAGACGATCAATCTCGCTGTGCAGGCGATTGATCGTCGCTTCGGGGGCTTCGGCGTTGAACTGATTGCTCTGCTCTACGCTCAGGATGCGTGTTCCTGCGGGGCCGCGTCCCGTCGCACGTAGGGATGCGCTCAGCAGCGCCATCGGCAGACCGCCGATACGCAAGATGTGTTCGCCAGCGGTCTCTATCTCCGCCTCGCCACGCCGCACGATCAGCGCGCGGTCAGGATATACCGTCACCTCGGCAATCGGCGCCGTCAGGTCAATCTCCATATCAGGTCTCCTTCGGAATCGTGCTCTAGACTTTTCTCTATACTCAACAGCAGCGCAAAGCTCCTGTATTTGGCTGTTCCCCTGTAGTACGCGCGCCAGGCAAGAATAGTTCGAGATACTTATCCCCCTGGCAGAACGTCCAGTTGTAGCTATGCCCCCAATCGCCCTACGATCCCGGTGATCTGAGATGATCCCCTGGCGGACACAGTACGGGATGTGATACAATGATGTCGTTAAAGACATATCAAGATATATCGTATTGATGGAGGGCAGTGGCGCATGATGCAGGCGCACGGTGGCATGTTAGTGGGAACCGGAGCCAGGGGCTACGGGCGAGCGATGCGTGGAGACGGGCCGGGCGGCAAAGGCGGGAGCAACGAACCGCCGCGCAAGACGGACGCGCGCACGGTGAGGCGGGTGATCCAGGCGTTCGCCCCCTATAAAGCTCAGGTGGCGACCGTCCTGGCGGCGATTATGTTTGTGGGCGCACTGGGGGTGGTCAACCCCTACATGCTCAAATATTCGATCTCGATTGGCTTCGCCCAGCAGAACTTCAAGCTGCTGAGTATCTTCGTCGGGGTCATGGTCATCACGCCGATCATCAGCGGCCTGATCGGCGTCGGCCAGACGTATCTCAATGCGCAGGTGGGACAGAAGGTGATGCGCGACCTGCGCAACCGGCTCTATTCGCATCTCGAAGGCATGCCGCTGAAGTTCTTTACCGATACACGCACTGGCGAGATTCAGTCGCGCTTGCAAAACGACGTGGGTGGCGTGCAGAGCGTGCTTTCCAGCACGGCTACCTCGGTGGTCTCGAACATCACCACAGCCGTCTCGACGATGATCGGCATGCTCTTTCTTTCGTGGCAACTGACGCTGCTCTCGCTAGGTCTGCTGCCGCTCTTCCTGTTCCTGACCTATCGTGTGGGCAATGTGCGGCGCGAGGTCAGCAAGGACACCCAGGAATCACTGGCCGAGCTTTCGGCGACGATGGAAGAGACACTCTCGGTCAGTGGCGTGTTGCTTACGAAAGTCTTCGGACGCCGACGCCAGGAGATCAAGCGATTTGAGACCGAAAGCGACAAACTCGCCGGATTGCAACTGCGCCAGCAAATGGTGGGGCGCTGGTTCATGATGTTCATCTCCACGTTCTTCTCGGTGACGCCCGCGCTGGTCTATCTGCTCTATGGCTACCTGGCGTTTGGCTCAGGCCAACACCTTAGCACGGCGCAACTGGCCGATGTGGTGGGCACGCTGGTCGCTTTCACCACGCTGCAAAGCCGTCTGTTCTTCCCAATTGGCGCGCTGCTCAGCGTGCAGGTAGACATCCAGGGAGCGTTCGCGCTCTTCGATCGCATCTTCGAATATCTCGACCTGCCGCAGACCATTACCGATAAGCCGGGCGCAAAAGCGTTGGAGCCAACACAGCTACGCGGCGAGGTTACATTTGACAATGTGTCGTTTAGCTACCGCTCCGACCAGGAGCGTCCGACCCTCGATCACGTCAGTTTCGACGTGCGAACCGGTCAATTGGCGGCGCTGGTTGGCCCTAGCGGCGCGGGCAAGACGACGATGACCTATCTGATCCCCCGCCTCTATGATGTCAACGATGGCGCGGTACGCATTGACGGGCAGGATGTGCGCGACGTGACGCTGGAAAGCCTGGGGCGTTCCATCGGCGTGGTGACGCAGGAGACCTATCTCTTCCACACGAGCATCCGTGAGAACCTGCGCTACGCCAAGGAGGATGCTACCGACGCCGAACTGATCGCGGCGGCCAAAGCAGCGGCGATCCACGACCGCATCATGGAGTTGCCCGAAGGCTACGATACGGTGGTGGGCGAGCGTGGCTATAAGCTCTCCGGCGGGGAGAAGCAGCGCATCGCCATCGCGCGGGTGATTCTGAAAGACCCTCGCCTGTTGATTCTGGATGAGGCGACCAGCGCGCTTGATACCCACTCGGAGCGGCTGATTCAGGCGTCGTTGGAAGACCTGATGAAGAACCGTACGACGATAGCCATCGCCCACCGGCTCTCCACCATCCTCGCGGCAGATGTGATCCTGGTGGTGAACGAGGGCAAGATCGTCGAACGCGGGACGCATGCAGAATTGCTCGAACAGGGTGGCCTCTACGCGCGACTCTACAACGAGCAGTTCGCCAGCCTTGCCTCCGGCATGGATGAGACAGGCGCCAGCGAAGTTCCTGTCGCGGCGGAGGCGTCGCTGGCGGGGCAGAACGGACATATCTCGTCTGAAGGTCAGGTCGCGCTGGCCTGAGTGGAACTGATCTTGCGGGCGCATTGCCTTCCGCTCACTATCCCTGCTCTTTCCAATGTGAAAGGGTGGGGATTTTTGATCGTTCCGCTCAGCGGGATTGACAGCGGCTGTATACTGAACAAAAAGCCATCGCAAACAACGTTTCACGAGCAACTCAGGTCTTTGCATCGCTTTCAGGAGGAAAGAAAGGAGACATCGTATGCCTTCGTGGTGGCCATTCCGCAGGCGGTCACGCGCTACAACCGCTACAACCGCTACAACCGCTGACCGCCGGAAAAATGCGCTGCATGGGCGCGAATATGCCTTTGGTGTGCCGTATGCTCTGCCAACGGATATGAACGAGACCAACCGACTCGATTTCCAGCACTACGTTTTGCGTTCGGCGTTTAAGGGCAACTACGCTGCGCCCATCCAGAATCCGCGCGCTATCCTCGATGTGGGCACAGGCACCGGACGTTGGGCAATAGAGATGGCACAACTCTTCCCCGCCGCACAGGTGATCGGGGTGGATGTCCTCGAGCCGCAGCCCGACCAGCAAGCCGAGACAAACCCGGAGCTGGATCGACGTCCACCGAACTACCGCTTCCAGGCAGCCAATATCCTGGAAGGGCTACCATTTCCCGACGGGAACTTTGATTTCGTCCATCAGCGGCTGCTCTTTCTGGCCATCCCTGCCGATCGCTGGGAGTTCGTCTTCCACGAACTCTATCGCGTGACACGCCCCGGCGGCTGGGCGGAGGTGGTCGAGAGCGACCTGGCGTATGAGCCGGAAGGGCCAACCGCACGGCGCGTGCGCGAAATATCGCTTGCCGCCATGCTCAAACGTGGCCTTGATCCACGCAACAGCACACGCCTGGTTGAGCTTCTCAGAGAGGTCGGCTTTATCAACGTCCAAAAACACACGCTTCACCTGCCAACAGGCGCCTGGGGTGGAAGAATTGGCACGTTGGTGGGCGCCAACATTGATCAGGGTACGCAGGCGTTCAAGCCGCTTCTGCTGGCGCAGGGGATGACAGAGGACGACTTTACACAATTTACCGCAACGATGAGAGCGGAGCGTGAGCAACTGCACAGCACATGGCCGTTCTATATCGCCTATGGTCAGCGCCCCGCGTAGCCTTTCCCTGTTTACTGCTGGGTCAGCGAAGGGGCGACCTTTTCCCTGGCCCACCTCTCCCACCCCACACAGCGAGTTTATCCACCACTGTGCCTGTTGATAACCTCGTGGATAACTCGTTGATTTTGGTCATACGCGGTGGATAACATGGGATAACCGAACATCTGTTTCACCGACCGACGATCAACTCCGCAAAACAAGCCCTATCCCTTCGCATGTCTTATGCGCCGCCCTCGCCAGTTATCCACATATCCACAGGCGGTGGATAGCAACGCGCCGCCGCCCCCCTTGCGCATCCCATTTTGCCCAGGTACTCTGGTAGGTACAGCTTGTTTCGAGAAGCCTCACACAAGCGCCAGCGGTTTATACACGTTAGCCAGTACAGCGCCTTTCACTGGATCACCGTTTGGTGGTATACTGGTTGAATAGACGTTCTAGCTGGCACGGTTTTTGTGAGACGTACATCAATCGGGGGCCGGAAGGGATCAGACGCATGGCAATGTCAGCAGAGCGGTTGCTGCCGCAGAACGTTGAGGCTGAGGCGGGCGTCCTGGGGAGCTTGTTGATCGATCCCGAAGCAATGGCGCAGATCGCCGACTTCCTGCGCCCCGAAGACTTCTACCGCGAGGCTCACCGCGAGATTTTCAAGGCTGCGCTCGACCTCTATGAGGCCGGTTCCCCCGCCGACCTGATCACCCTCACCGACGAATTGCAACGTCGCAACCTGCTCGAAGAGATCGGCGGCGTCAGCTACGTGAGCTCGCTGGCCAATCAGGTGCCGACGAGCGCCAACGTGGATCACTACGCGCGCATCGTCGAGCGCACCGCCGTTCTGCGACGATTGATCCAGGCGGCGGGTCAGATTGCAGGCATCGCTTACAATGAGCCGGACGCCAGCGAGGCGCTGGATCAGGCGGAGAAGCTGATCTTCAACGTCAGCCAGCGATTCGCCCGCGCCGAGTTCGCCCACATCCGCGATACGCTGCGCGAATACCTCGACCAGCTTGGCCACCTGCACGAGCATCGCGGCGACATCGTGGGTGTGGCAACCGGCTTCTCCGACCTGGACAAGATGACCGGTGGCCTGCAAAAGTCCGACTTGATTATTCTTGCTGCGCGCCCTGCGGTGGGTAAATGTTTGACGGCACATACACTGATTGACGATCCCGAAACAGGCGAACGTCTGACCATTGAAGAGTGTGTGCGGCGACAGCAGAAAAGCGTATTCGGTATCTCGGCTGAGGGTGTCGTGCGGCGGACAGTCATCACTGATTGGATAGATAGCGGTGTACAGCCCTGCTATCGTGTGACGACACGCTCCGGGCGGATGGTCGAGGTGACAGGTCATCATCCCTTCCTAACAGTTCATGGCTGGACGCCGCTACATGACCTGGCGGTCGGCGAAAGCATCGCCGTTCCGCGCGCCGTACCAGCCTTTGGCGCCGACGAAAGTTGGCCCGTTGAGCTTGTGCGCTTGCTGGCCTATCTGATTGCCGAAGGCGGCCTGACCGATAGATCACCTGAGTTTACAAATACCGATCCGGTGATCGTCGAGGATTTCAAGCGTATTATCGCTACGCATTTCCCCACCTGCGCCATCAGACAGGAGCGTATCACCTCTATCGCCGCCCAACCACGCACCCATGAAGCGCAGCGATTGGGTGGACGGGGGGCAATCATGCCTCCCAATCCCTTGACACAGTGGCTCAAAGACCTGGGCTTGTGGGGCAAGTTGGCAAAAGAGAAGCGTTTTCCTGTGTGCGTCTGGCGGTGGAGTCGGCGCTATCTTGCCGAGTTTCTACGCGCGCTGATGAGCTGCGACGGCTCGATCTATCTGGTCGGTGATAGGCCACGCATCGAGTTTACCGTTGTGTCGCCTGGGCTGGCGGCTGACGTTCATCATGCGTTTATCCGCTTTGGTCTGAGCGCCAAATACTATCGAACATCGCATGGCGCTTGGCGTGTGGAGATCACGTCGCCTGAAGCAATCCAACGCTATCAGGAGGAGATCGGCTGGTTGGGTGAGAAGACAACACGCTTCGTGGGCTTCACACGTACAGTATTCCCCAAGCACGGCAGGAATGTTGGCCATCCACCGCACAAGACCTGGACGCTCGTGCGGGATGCAGCAAGCCAGCGCAGTCTTTCACTTCTTGAGTTGGCGCGCCGAAGCGGAGAAACAACCGGCTTTGGCAAATATGCGGGCTATAACGCGCATGCGAATCGCAATCTGCCGCGCTATCGTCTTGCCGAATATGCCAGGGTGATGGGCGACGCGCATTTGCGCTGGATTGCCAGTCCTGATATTTTCTGGGATACGATTGCCGAAATCACGCCGATTGGCGAGCATCACGTCTATGATCTGACCGTTCCAGATGGGGAAAACTTCGTCGCGCAGGATGTCTTTGTACACAACACGGCGCTTGCCCTCTCGCTGGCGCACAATGCGGCCCTGCGCTTCCAGCACAACGTGGCGATCTTCAGCCTGGAGATGAGCGCGGAGCAATTGGTAGCACGCTTCCTTTCGATGGACGCAGGGGTAGACCAATCGAAGCTACGTACCGGCTTCATTGACGACGGCGAGTGGGAGCGCATCAGCGAATCGGTGGGGCGGCTCTCAGAGGTCAACATCTACATTGACGATACGCCGGGCATCACGCTGATGGAGATGCGCAGCAAGGCACGTCGCCTGATGATGGAGCGTGGCTTCGATCTGCTGATCGTTGACTACCTACAATTGATGCAGGGGAGCGGAACCGCCAGCGGACGCGAGAACCGCGTACAGGAGATTTCGCTGATCAGCCGTGGTCTGAAGGAGCTTGCCCGCGAACTCAACGTGCCGGTGTTGGCGCTCTCTCAACTTTCACGCGCAGTAGAAAGTCGCACTGAAAAGAAGCCACAACTCAGCGACCTTCGTGAGTCGGGCTGCCTGGCGGGCGAGTCGCTGGTCTATCTGCCTGATGAGGGTATTTATCGGCCAATCGAGCAACTGGTGGGGCAGTCGGGTTTCAACGTGCTGGCGCTGAACACAAAGACATGGAAGATGGAGCCTGCTGTGGTAAGCCGTGCGTTTTCCACCGGACGCAGGTTGGTCTATCGGCTGACGACACGGCTTGGGCGCAGCATCCGCGCGACGGCCAACCACAAGTTCCTCACCATCCGGGGCTGGCGCCGACTCGACGAACTGACCCCAGGTATGCGCCTCGCGCTTCCCCGCACACTGCCAGGGCCAACCGAGGCGACGATGAGCGACGAAGAATTGGCGCTGCTGGGCCACTTGATCGGCGATGGCTGCACACTCCCGCGCCATGTTATCCAGTACACTACACGCGAACCACTGCTGGCCGAAACGGTGGCGCAACTGGCAAGGGATGTCTTTGGCGACGCGGTGACACCGCGCATCTCGGCGGAGCGCCAGTGGTATCAGGTCTATCTGGCGGCCAGCGAGCGCCTGACCCATAACAAGCGTAATCCCATTGCGGCCTGGCTCGATGAGCTTGGCGTGTTTGGCTTGCGCTCGTATGAGAAGCGTGTGCCAGAGAAGGTCTTCCGCCAGCCAGCCGAGGGGATCGCCCGCTTCCTGTGCCACCTGTGGTCTACGGATGGGTGCATCAATTTCCCTCATGGCGTAACGCATTATCCGACTATTTACTACGCCTCGAGCAGCGAAACATTGGCCAGACAGGTGCAGTCGTTATTGCTGCGGCTGGGCGTCAACGCCACGTTGTCACGACATAGTCAGCCTGGGAAAGGGCAAGATCAGTTTCATGTTCAGGTGAGTGGCGGCGCAGAAATCCTACGCTTCCTGTCAGTTGTCGGCGCGTTGGGCGAAAGCAAAGCAGCCCATAAGGAGGAGATTGCTCTCTTCCTTAGTGGGCGGGTCACAAACACCAATAGGGACGTCATCCCAAGTGATGTGTGGAGCATGTATGCGCACCCGGCTCGGAAAGCAGTAGCTTTAACAGACCGGCACATGCAGGCTGCGCTTGGCATGTCTTACTGTGGCACTGGGCTGTATCGGCAAAACGTGAGCCGTGAGCGCGCCGCTCGGTTGGCTGCGGTTGTCTCTTCCATGCCACTCATGCGCCTCGCCGAGAGCGATGTGTATTGGGATGAGGTTATCGCCATTGAGCAGGATGGCGAAACCGAGGTCTACGACCTTACAGTGGACAAACTGCACTGCTTTAATTCTTGCAATATTTTCACTCACAACTCAATCGAACAGGACGCGGATATAGTGATGTTCATTTACAGGGATGAGGTGTATAATCCCGACACCGATCGCAAGAACATCGCCGACATCATCGTCGCCAAGCATCGCAACGGGCCGACCGGGCAGGTCAGTCTGTACTTCCAAGCGGCGCAGACCCGCTACCGTGACCTTGAACTACGTACACCCGACTTCTAAGCCAGGGGAGAACGAAAGGAGACCATCCTATGCCAGCGTTTCCAGGGTTTCCTCCTGGCGAGACGCCCTACACGCCGCTGCCAGAGGCGTTCTTTACGGCGCTGCTGCCGGAGATCGAAGACATCGGCGAACTCAAAGTGACATTGCACCTGTACTGGTTGCTCTATCAGAAACAGGGCACGCCGCGCTGCGCCAGCGACCGCGAACTGCTGGCAGACCCACAGTTGCGGCGCGCGTTGCGGCGGCTGGGTGATCCACGCCCCTACGAAGAGCGATTGCGTGCTGCGCTGGAGCTTGCCCATGCGCGGGGAACGCTGCTGCGTGTGCGCGTGCGGGTGGACGGCGAGATCGTCACCTGGTACTTCTTTAACACCGAGAAGAGCCGACAGGCGGTCGCTCGTCTCTTGGAAGGGACACTCTCACCGGAGATACTGCTGGAGCTTGAGGGGCCGCTAGCCGCGCTGAACACGCCCGCCGTCTATCCCCTGCCTGCGTGGGCCGACGCGCGTGACGCCGAAGGGAATACAGACAGTGCGCTGGTGAGCGCCGACACAGCCGAGGCCACGCCACGCCAGGGGCTAGGTTCAGGCGAAGCGCGACCAGGGATGATCACCCCACTTGCGCCGCCTTCAGACCAGAACGCACCACGCTATCATAGTCTGCGACTTGAGGTAGAGCGTCCAAACATCTATGCCCTCTACGAGCAAAACATCGGCCTGCTGCTGCCGTTGGTGGCCGAAGAGCTACGCGAGGCCGAGGAACGGTACCCCTGGGAATGGGTGGAAGCCGCGTTCCGCGAGGCCGTGCAGCAGAACAAACGCAAATGGAGTTATATTCGCGCCATCTTACAGCGGTGGGAAGTAGAGGGAAAGGGAGGCGAGCCATATGGAGCGCATGGGCGATATTCTCGCTAAGGTGGCCGGAAAACGCGCGTCAATACAATCGAAAACACGTCGCACGATGAGCGCACGCAAAACTGCAAGCGCAGCAGGCGCATCGAGTACGCAGAAAGCGCCACCTGCGCTGGCTCAACAGGAGTATCCAGCGGAAGTGGCTCCTCGCGCGACAACACAGACACAGGCGAAGGCCAACGCCAGGCCATCTGTACAGGCGTCGGCTCCGGCCAGGCAGCCACAGCCTGTGCGCCGCCCAAATGCAGCCGCCACGCAAGCCCTGCCCGATGCTCTCGAATCGCCCAAAGCGTCAACGCGCGCCGCGCCGGACGCCGAGCCGATATTAGAGATGCCCACACGGCGGCGCGCATCTGCTGCCCCCATGCCCACTCAGACCTTTCAGACTATATCCGCTATGAGTGTCCCCGCCGAGTATACTCCTGGCGCGTCACTACGCCTGAACAGCGCCGCGCTTCGTGCGCCCACGCCACCAACATCACCGACGCCACCGCCTACACGCCCCAGCGCGGATGCGGCTCCCGTGGCGCCAGCCAGGCCAGTGGCGCGTACGTCACGGCAGGCGGCAGCGTCAACGCCAGTTGCTCCATCCGCACAGCCTGTTGCGCAAGCGGCTGAAGCCGCCAACTTGGTCAGCGTGGCGCGCGCACGGAGCGCCGGACGCCCGCCAGCCGCAGGTATGCTCCCATTAGGAGCGGCTGCGCAGGGCTATCTCGCCGCCATAAGCTCCCGCCGCCAGCAACCCCCACGGACTTCAGACGCCACCGAAGCGTCCCAACCGCAATCCCAACAGCGCGCGGCGAACCGCAGAAGCGCGCAGTCCGCAGTCGGCAGACAATCCACCCCATATGGCCTGCTGGAAGAGGATGTCTGCCCAATCTGCGGCGGCATGGGCTATGTGCGGATGGATGTGCCGGTGGGCGACCCTATGTTTGGGCAGGCCGCGCCATGTGAGTGCAAAGAGCGCCAGCGTGAAGAACACCGCCGGAGCGATCTGCGGCGCATCTCCAGCCTCGACGCCTTCGACAAAAAGACGTTCGAGACGTTTGACTACAGAGCTGCGGCCGCCGCACGCGACGCGCTAGAGATCGCCCGCCGCTACGCAGATGATCCACAGGGCTGGTTGATCCTCAGCGGCGGCTACGGGGTAGGTAAGACACATCTGGCAGCCGCCATTGCCAACTATCAGTTGAGCCGGGGCGCGCACGTCTTCTTCTCCATCGTGCCCGACCTGCTCGATCACCTGCGCGCTGCCTTCGCCCCCAGCAGCGAATCGCCCTTCGACGAGATGTTCGACCGTGTGCGCGAGGCGGGCTTGCTCGTGCTGGACGATCTGGGCGCCGAGAACAGCACCGCCTGGGCGACCGAGAAGCTCTTCCAGTTGATCAACTATCGCTACAACTACCGCATGCCGACGGTGATTACCACAAACCATCGGCTGCTCTCGCATATTGACGAGCGTATTAACTCGCGCCTCTCCGACCTGAGCCTCGTGCGCCACGTCGCCATAGATGCGCCCGACTATCGCCAGCGCCATGCCGGGCGACCTACCCCCGCACGTGGACGCAGCGGGCCACGCGGCTAACTATGGCGCGTCTGGATGATGGCGACATCCGCCTGAAGCTGGCGCTGGTGGGGCTGGCGTACGCCATTCCCACCAGCGCTGCGTTGTTGGGAAGCGGCTATGGCTTGCTGGGAGTAGTCCGCTTTCTGGCAGGTTTTGCGGGCGCATGGCTGGCGCAGTATGCGTTTGTCGCGTTCTTGCGCTGGCGTTGCGACTCTGAGTCCTCTACCGCCGCCGATTATCTGACGCTCGGTCGGATGACCACCGGCGCGTTGCTCGCGGGCATAGTCGTTGTGGGATTGCGGGATCGCGCCAGCCCCGTTGGGTGGTACGTCTGGCTGAGCGCGCTGATTGGCGCCAGCCTCTTCGATTGGCTGGATGGCCCACTTGCGCGCCGCCTGGGGCCAACCACACTTGGCGGCGCGCTCGACATCGAGGCGGACTCCTGGCTGACGCTGTGGTGCGCGGTAGCGGCGATAGCCTGGGGCGGCCTGCCCTGGTGGGTGGTCATCGCCCCAGTGATACGCTACATTCATCCCATACGCGCGCTCGCGAAAGGCGATCTGCCCAGTGGCGGCGATCCCTGGTGGGGAGTGCTCACCGGCGTAGCGCAGATGATCCTGCTGCTCAGCGCGCTTGCCCCCATCGTCGGCCAGCAGCGCGATCATCTCCTGTGGTTCGCTTCCATCCCCATCAGCGCAGGCCAGACGTTTACTATGCTGGCGCAGGTCTTCGCGCGCAAGACGCCATCCCGCCACATGGTATACTTAAAGGAGGCGCGTACCAAGAACCGCGCTGATTCGTAGTAATAGCAATAGAGAACGTCATCATTCGGGGAGCGCGTCATAAGGCGCGGCTCCTCTGCTATATCTTTTTCCTCGCAAGGAGAATGGTTGTATATGTTCGAGAGTTTGACCCAACGGCTTGATAATGTCTTTGAGCGGCTGCGCGGCAAGGGCAAAGTGACCGAGAAGGATGTGACCGAGGCCATGCGCGAAGTGCGCCAGGCGTTGCTGGAAGCCGACGTGAACTTCAAGCTGGTCAAGCAGTTTGTCGCGCGCGTGCAGGAACGCGCGCTCGGCGCCGAGGTGCTGGAAAGCCTCTCACCCGCCCAGGTGGTGTTTGGCATCGTCCATGAAGAACTGGTGAAGATGTTGGGTGGCGATGATGGCCCGCAAGCCTCAAAAGTCACGTTTGCGGGCGCGCCACCGACGATTATCATGCTGGTGGGCCTGCAAGGCTCCGGCAAGACGACCCATGCCGCCAAGCTGGCCAACTACTTCCGCAAGAACGGGCAGAAGCCTGGGCTTGTCGCCGCTGATATGCAGCGCCCCGCTGCCGTGCAGCAATTGCAGCAGCTTGGCCGCCAGCTCGATATTCCTGTCTACGCCGAACCGGCGGGCAATAAGCCGGTGGACATCGCCCAGCGTTCTATCAAATGGGCGCGCGAACAGGCCATTACGCTGCTGATCATTGACACGGCTGGTCGCCTGCACGTAGACGAAGACCTGATGCAAGAGGTCGCGATCATTCGCCAGCGCACGCAGCCCAATGAGGTGTTGCTGGTGGTGGACGCCATGACCGGCCAGGACGCCGTGCGCGTGGCCGACGAGTTCAACAAGAAGGTTGGCCTGACGGGATTGATCCTTACGAAGATGGATGGCGACGCGCGTGGCGGCGCGGCGCTCTCGGTGCGCGAGGTCACGCATGTTCCCATCAAGTTCATGGGAACCGGCGAGAAAACCGACGCGCTCGAACCGTTTTATCCTGACCGCCTTGCCACGCGCATCCTCGGCATGGGCGATATCGCCTCGCTGATTGAGCGCGCGCAGGCGCAAATGGACGAGAAGGAAGCCGCCAAGCTCCAGAAGAAGATAGCGACCGCCAGCTATGACCTGCAAGACTTCCTCAACCAGATGCGCCAGATCCGCAACATGGGGCCGCTCGATCAACTGCTGGGCATGATCCCTGGGCTGGGCAAATCGCTGAACAGTCCGGAGGTCAAAGAGGCGCTAGAAGGCGATCAGCTCAAACATACCGAGGCGATCATCCTCTCCATGACGATGGAGGAGCGCCACAACCCCGACATCCTCAACGCCAGCCGCAAGCGCCGCATCGCCAAAGGCAGCGGCACCACCGTCCAGGACATCAACCAACTACTTGCCTCGTTCCGCGAGATGCAGAAGATGATGAAGCAG
>JAJPIU010000268.1 GCA_021324535.1 Pseudomonadota bacterium | reverse complement strand
TGTTTCATTTGAGCCAAACGAATCGGCTCACGATGCAAGTATAGGGGGCGTCCAGAGGATTTGAGATGCGTCTGGAGGAGGGTTGGCGCCCGTCTTGGGTCGTATTTTGGACGGGCAGCCCTGGCGCCTCTTCAGCGCAAGTGGCTCCGTCGTAGAGGCGCCGTCCACCCAAACTGAGTTTATGGGAAACCCTCGCATCGGGATGGTATAATAGATTGGTACACTTGTATCCAAATCAACCATCTTCGAAGTAGAGACTCCGCCACATCGGATCAGGCAGCGTGGCAGGGCTGGAGCGCGTCGGGGAATAAGCAACGCCGCTCGCCCTGGCCAACGGCGACCGGTGTGGCGAGTGGAGGCACGCTTGAAAGTCACTGTAGAACGCACCCCCGATAGTGAGGCGGTGCTGACCGTTGAGCTTGACTGGGACGAGATCGAAGCCGCAACAAACAAAGCCTATAAGCGACTCGTCCAGAAATATACTGTCCCTGGTTTCCGCCGTGGGCATGCGCCGCGCTCCAGCCTGGAGCGCCTGCTTGGCAAAGATACCCTCTACCAGGAGGGGCTTGAAGACCTGATTGATGAAAGCTATCAGAAAGCCATCAAAGAGAACGACCTGACGCCCATTGCCCGCCCAACGGTGGATGCGCCCACGCTGACGACCGGCCAGCCCTACACCTTCTCGGCGCGTGTGCCGATCCTTTCGCCCGTCGCCCTGGGCGACTACAAGTCCATCCGTGTTGAGACGCCCCCCGTCGAGGTGACGGATGAGGAGGTGCAGCAGACGCTTGAACGCATCCAACAGGATCAGGCGATCTGGCAGCCGATGGAGCGCCCCGCGCAGCTTGGCGACAAGCTGACGGTTGATCTGACGCTGCATGTTGATGACCGCCAGGTCAGCAACCTGCACGACAACGAGTTTGAGTTGGTCGAAGACCGCCCTGGCATCTTCAGCGGAATGGATCAACACCTCATTGGCTTGACTGAGGGCGCGCATGCCGAGTTCACCACCACCATCCCTGAAGACTACGCCAACACCGAACTGGCGGGCAAAGAGGCCACATACGATGTAACGGTGAAGGCCGTCAAGGCGCGCGAATTGCCTGCGCTCGACGACGAGCTTGCCAAGTCCATCGGCGACTACGAGACGATAGATGACGTGCGGAAAGCCGTGCGTGAGCAACTGAAGAGCCAGAAAGAGACCGAGGCGCGCCGCAAGCTGCGCGAAGATGCGCAAAAGGCCGCGACCGACCTCGCCACGGTGGAGATTCACCCGTTGCTGGTGGAAGAAGAGCAAGATGTGATGATCCGCGAGCTGAAACGCACGCTTGAGCAAAACCGTATCTCTTTCAACCAATACCTGGCGGCGATGCAAAAGACTGAGCAGGAGTATCGCAAAGAGATCGAGCCGGAGGCACGTGAGCGAGTGAAGCGTGACCTTACCCTCGACGCCATCGCCGACGCCGAGCATCTCGAAGTGAGCAACGCCGAGGTGGAGCAGTGGGTGGAGATTCTCAACATTTTGGGTGGCAGCGGCGGCAGGCAGATTCGCTACGCCGACCTGACGCCCGGCCAGCGCGCCAATATCGAAGGCAGCATGCGCCGTGATAAGGCTGTTGGCCGATTGGTTGAGATCGCCACCGAGGGAAAGGGTCTCCCTGGCGACCATGATCACGACCATGATCACGACCATGGCGGAGAAGAGTCTGCCGAGGCCCGTGAAGCCAGCGGAGCGCAGTCTTCCGATGAAGCCGATGAGGCTAAAGACGAAGCCGATGAAACCGATGAGGCTAAAGACGAAGCCAGCGACGAAGCGGCTTCGCCTGACGCCGAGGGTGAGGCCAGGTAGCGGTCGGGCGAGAACAAAGAGCGGCGGATGGATGGAAGTACCATCCACCGCCGCTCACCCTCTATTTCGTGGAACATAACGTTATAGTCTGAGAGATCGTCTACTATCTGTGAGGCCCATAGGGCTGACGTGAAGTAGCGCAAACCGGCGTAGTCTGCGGCTTGTAGGCGCTCGCCGGGGCCACAGGCGCCTCAGAACGAATGAGAAGCGAAACGTAAACAAGTATTCGCGCAATTTGCGGAAAGCGTGTATACTTCATACTACGCACAATGCAAGCACCACCAGACAATCAGGCGCTGTTGATGGCGCCCGCAGTGGGCAACGAGGGGACGGAAGTTTAGTGGCAAATACAAAGGGGACACGCATGACATATCGCTGTTCCTTCTGCGGGAAAGCGCAGGATCAGGTGCAGCGCCTGATCGCGGGTCCGGCCAGTGTCTATATCTGTGATGAATGTGTAGATTTGTGCCGGGAGATCATCGAGGAGGAGCAATCCGTCTCGAAACCGCGCGTATCGAGCGGCAAGGTTCCCAGCCCCCGCAAGATATTCGATCAGCTCAATCAATATGTCATTGGGCAGGATCGCGCGAAAAAGACGCTCTCGGTCGCGGTGTATAACCACTACAAACGCATCAACTCAGGCATGCAGATTGATGATGTTGAGCTTGGCAAGAGCAACATCCTGCTGGTTGGCCCCACCGGCTGCGGGAAAACGCTGCTGGCGCAAACGCTGGCCAAAATCCTCGATGTGCCCTTCTGCATCGCCGACGCGACCGCGCTGACCGAGGCAGGCTATGTTGGCGAGGATGTGGAGAACATCCTGCTTCGGCTGATCCAGATCGCCGATTTCGATGTAGCGCGCGCCGAGCGTGGCATCGTCTATATCGATGAGATTGACAAGATCGCCCGCAAAGCGGATAACCCGTCCATCACACGCGATGTCTCCGGCGAGGGCGTGCAACAGGCGTTGCTCAAGATCATCGAGGGAACCATCGCCAACGTACCGCCCCAGGGCGGACGTAAGCATCCCCATCAAGAGTTCATCCAGATCAACACACAGAACATCCTCTTTATCTGCGGTGGTGCGTTCGAGGGGCTTGACAAGCTGGTGGAGCAGCGTATTGGTAGCCATCGCACGCTTGGCTTCAAGGCGGCGTTCAACGACGAAGCGGCCCAAAGCAACGCCGCGCTCGCGCAGGTTATCCCAGATGACCTGCTGAAGTTTGGGCTGATCCCTGAGTTTATCGGGCGATTGCCGGTGATGGTCTCGCTGGATAACCTCGACCGCGATGCGTTGATCCGTATCCTCACGGAGCCAAAGAACGCCATCATCAAGCAGTATCAAAAGCTGATGGCGTTGGATCGCGTCGAATTGTCCTTCACCCAGGGCGCGCTCGAAGCCGCCGCCGATAGCGCGCTACGCCAGAAGACGGGCGCCCGTGGCCTGCGTACCATCATCGAAGAGGCGCTGCTCGACGTGATGTTTGAGGCGCCCTCGCGCGCAGACCTCAAGCGGGTCACGATCACTGAGGAGACGATTGCGCGTAAGGCGCCCGCCGAGATGGTCATGCGCGACTCCCACGAGGCGCGCGAGCCGCGCACGGCGCGTGAGGCAGCGCCCACCACAGCCGAAGTCTTCCTGGAAAACGAGTCAGCCTAAGGGTGGGGTTGACGAACCCTTTTGGCACTCGATTGGCACTCGTTTGGCACTCGTTTGGCACTCGTTTGGCACTCGATGCGCCAGAACGCGCACGTTCGTGGGCCGATGTGAGGCGCCTGTACAGCTTGGACAAAAAGCGCAGGAAGTCACATCGGCCCGTTCTCTATGGCGCATTCTCCGTTAAAGAATAAAGAACGGCCAGCAGTTATTCTCGATGATCATCTCGACCATCACCCGGTAGCGAGGATATGCTCTTCTTATGGATACACCATCTCGCGGTAAGCGCCGTGGAGGACTACGCGCGAAAGCATCTTCGTCAGCATCTAGAGTAGCTACGCAAACCCTGGAACGCACAACGACGCCCACAGAAGAACAGCAAGAGGAAACACTTGCGTCGCTGGCGCTGGAACCGAAAGGGCCAGCGGCGCCAGCAATCCCTGATGCGCTCCAGCCGGAGGTCGCTTCGCTGCCGGTGATCATCCTCGAAACGGCGCTGTTCCCGCAGGGGCGGCTCACGCTCTCGGTCAGCCGTGTGTCAGCCATGCGCGCCATGCGCGCGGCGTATGCGGCGGAAAAACGCTGCCTGGTAGCGTTGTATCCCCCTACTGTTCAGACCGCTCAGGCGCGCCAGGAATCGCAAGAGTCAGCCGAGCAAGACATCATCACATTGATGGCGCCGCCCGACGACACAGTTCTCGGCTCAATTGAGACGCCCGCTCCCTCCTCCGCACATGAGCAGGCGACGTTCCAGCGAGATAGCGCGCCAGCCATGCGCAGTGGACGCGCGCCGCTTGCCATTGCGCAGTTATGCCCAATCGCCACACTAGCTACGATCAGGCAGTTCGAGGAACAGGGCGAGGAGAGCCTCGAGGTGGTGGTCGAAGGCGCCCAGCGGGTAACACTGCTTCATTGGGTAGCCGAAACACCCTATCTGCGCGCCGCCTGGGCTGATGCGCCCGATAGTGTCCCCAGCGGGGAACATGCGACGTTGGAACGCGCGCTGATCAGGCAGGCGCATAGCCAGTTTGAGCGATTGGCGCAACTCAGCAAGCGGTATAGCGCCGATGAGGTGGCCGCCATCAAAGGCGAACATTCCGCAGGGCGCCTGGCCGACCGCTTGGCTGCGCATCTTCCACTCGATGCAGCGCAACAGGTGGAGGCGCTCAGCGCGCGCGATCCGCTGGTTCGGCTTGAAAGCGTCTATACGGCGCTTGGCGCCGAGGTGGAAACGCTCGAACTCGAGAACAAAATCCGCCAGAAGGTGCGCCAACAGGTCGAGAAGAACCAGCGTGAGTATTACCTCAAAGAGCAGTTGCGCGCCATTCAGGAGGAGCTTGGCGCCGACCAGGCCAGCGAGGCACGTGAATTGCGCGAGAAGCTGGAGGCGAAGGGATGCCCGCCGGACGTGACGACAAAGCTGGCGAAAGAGATTGATCGTCTGGAGCGCATGCCAGCCCATTCGGCTGAACTAGCCGTCTTGCGCAACTATATCGATTGGGCGCTGGCGCTCCCCTGGCAGGAACGCACGGAAGATAGCGCCGATATGCGCCAGGCACGCCGCATTCTTGATGACGAGCAGTACGGCCTGGATCACGTCAAAGAGCGTATCGTCGAGTTCCTTGCGGTGCGGCAGATGCGCCTGCGGCGCGCGCAACGCCAGGCGGCGGAGGCGCAAACAGCGGGAGATGAGAGCACCACTGGCATGCGACCCAATCCCAACGCGCATCGCGGGCCAATCCTCTGCCTGATTGGTCCGCCAGGGGTGGGCAAAACCTCGCTTGGCCGCAGCATCGCGCATACGTTGGGTCGCAAGTTTTTCCGCATCTCGCTGGGTGGCGTTCATGACGAAGCCGAGATTCGCGGCCATCGGCGCACGTATGTCGGCGCGCTGCCTGGGCGCATCATTCAGGCGATGAAGACGGTGGGCGTGCGGAATCCGGTGATTGTGCTCGATGAGATTGACAAGCTCGCGTCCGATTATCGCGGCGATCCATCATCGGCGCTGCTCGAGGCGCTCGACCCGGAGCAAAACCAGGGCTTCACTGATCACTATCTTGAGGTTCCCTATGACCTCTCCGAGGTGTTTTTCATCTGCACGGGCAACAATCGCTATCAGATTCCACGCGCGTTGGCTGACCGCATGGACATCATCGAGATCTCCGGCTATACCGAGGAAGAAAAGGTAGCCATCGGGCGGACGTTCCTGCTGCCGAAGGCGCTGGATCAATGTGGGCTGGCGCCTGGTCAGGCGCAGATCTCGCCAGCAACGATGCGGTTTGTGGTGACACGCTATACGCGCGAGGCAGGCGTGCGCAACCTTGAGCGGTCGCTCGACGCTATCTGCCGCAAGATTGCGCTGCGTCTGTTGCAAAAGCCGGAGCGTGACGCCAAGCCTGACGCGCGCGTGCGAATTACCGAGAAGCTGGCGGAGGAGTATCTTGGCGCGCCACGCTATTCGCAGGATCGCGCGTTTGAGCCGGGGCAGGTAGGCGTGGCGATGGGCCTCGCCTGGACAAGCGCAGGCGGCGCGCTGCTTCCGGTTGAGGTGTTGACAATGGCCGGGAAGGGCGCGCTGATGATCACCGGGCAACCCGGCGAGGTGATGCAGGAATCTGCACGCGCCGCATTCTCGTACATTCGTTCGCGCGCGGAAGACCTCAAGATTCCCGACAACTTCCCCCACGGGCTTGATATTCACATTCACCTCCCTGAGGGCGCGGTGCCCAAGGAGGGGCCATCCGCTGGTATCACGATGGCCATCGCGATCATCTCCGCGCTAACCAAGCGCCCCGTGCGCAACGATCTGGCGATGACCGGCGAGATCACGCTACGCGGACGGGTTCTGCCGATAGGTGGCCTCAAAAACAAGGCGCTGGCGGCGCATAATGTAGGCATTCGCCATCTGTTGGCGCCCGCCGAAAACGAGAAAGACCTCGTTGAGATTCCGCCCAAGATTCGCGGCGAACTGACAATTACGCTGGTGGAGACGATGGACGATGTGATTCGCGTGGCGCTGTTGCCGCTGCCCGATAACGAGGCCACGTCGGCTGCTGATTCTGCTGAAGCGCCTGACGCTGGCAAGGGGAGCGATGGCCAGCCAGACGTTCATCGTGCGCCAGAACCGATAGCTGCCAGTGGCGATATGCCGCCGGAGACGAAGGAGACGGACATTGGAGACGAAGAAATACCGCCTTCCAGTATGCCAGAACCGGCTTCGCAGCCGATGGGAGCCAATGTCGGCGAGGCGTCCGCTGAGACAGATACGCCTGACGCAGCCGACCAAAGCGCCGAGGCGCCATTACCGCTGCCTAGTACGCCATCTGATGGCGCGCCAGCCCAGCCAGGGGTATGATCTGCGTGCTGCAATCAACCAGGCAGACAAGGCGACGCTCGAAGAGGGTGTCGCCAGAAGAGCAACTGAGACCCTAGAGCAGATACGCGCACATATGAGTCTGAGCTAGACGCCTCATCCTCATTGCCCTATGGGAGTTTCAGACGTCTGGCTGCCTGCGTGCGCGGATGCCGTTCGGCTTTCGGCGCGTTGGTCTGGTTGGCCTGAGTCTTGTTGTGGGATTGCGGCAGGGGAATGCTGTGCGTCTTTCGTGTGGCTGCGCGTCTGAGTCATCCGGCCCAGGAATATCCCAATGAGCGTGAGGATCAGTCCGTGTCGCTCGTCAAAGATCAGCTCCCAGGCGCGGGTGATGCCGATGGCATACGCGCCAATCAGGATATAGGTTATTGCAGCAAAATTGTCAATAGTCTTGACCTGGCCTGAAAACAGCAAATACGCCCAGTAGAGTTCATAGATATAGACGACAAGGCTTGCCAGCGGCAAGAGCAGCAGACGGAAACGCTCACGAAGCGTCGGCTGCCTCTCTCCTCTCCTGCCTTTCGTAAAGATGTTGATGACCAGGCTGATCGTTCCCAATGAGGACATCAGGCCGAAGACGACGACGACATAGCCCAGGTTCGTCGCAGGGATCAGCGCCACTAATGAGATGAAGAAGACATTCAGCAGAGCCGTGAAGGCGCTGGAAGCCGTGGCACGGCGCTCTGGAGCGGCTTCTGAGGTGATGATTCGCTCCGGGGAGATTGAGATTGCCACAAACAGCAGGCCGATCAGCGCCGCGCTGGCCCCTACGCTGGCCTGAAAAAATCCGAACATCCCGTCTGGAACCATCCTCTACGCTCCTGAGCTATGTGTTGTCTCTCTAGGTATCTCTACACTTCTCTGTGCTAGGCCGAGGCGTGCGCCTTGACTTCCTGAAACTTCTCGACGAAGGCGCGGGCGCTCTCCGGTGGGAAGGCGCGTAGCACTGGCGTTTTGTCTCCATGATCGCCGATGGTGATGTCCTCGAATGAGAGGGCATGCTTCTTGCCGGTGTATGTGAAGACAAGCGCGCCGTCGGTATACGAAACATTCGCAATCTCGGCGATAGTGTAGTCAATGCTTGTGCTGATAAGTTTCTCGGCGGCGTGAGCAATGAAGCGCGCAAACTTGTTGATCAACCCATTGCCTTGCATGTCAGGATCGTTACGCATCTCTTCGCGTGCCTGATTGACGATCTTTTCCGAGAGGCGCATGCTGACCATCGCTTCACTGAGGCTGAGCGCAATGGCGTCTTCCTCAGCGGCATAGATGGTGAGGATTGGGGATTCAGGCTGGCTCATGGATGCTCCTCTTTCTGTATTCGCGCAGAGCAGGACACCGCCCCGATGGTCAGCGCCGCTTGCTCTTCGTCAGCCTATAGTATACCCTATAGAGGAAAAGAACGTATGTCCAAGGTATGTTCAGCAGAGGCCGCTATTCTGTGAAACCAACGCCAAGCTACCAAAAGCTACGCGGGGGATAATATCCCCCGCAGCCGGTCGCCGATTTTCTGGCAGCCTGGGCCATACAAGGCAGACATACTTGCACGCT
>JAJPIU010000173.1 GCA_021324535.1 Pseudomonadota bacterium | reverse complement strand
CCGTTCCCATCCCGAACACGGTCGTTAAGCCCTCCAGCCCCGACGATACTGCAGGGGCAGCCCTGTGGGAAAATTGGACGTTGCCCACTTTCCTGCGCTCAGCAGCCGGATACGCAGATTTGCCCCCTGAAACATATTTAGGGGGCTTTGTTGTGTTTAGGCATTGTTATGGTAGATATAGGCATTGGGGGCAATCGGGAAGCTGAGATGTGTCTGATTGTGACCCCAAAGATGGTTATCTATGATCTCGCAGCAGTTCGTGCGGATGGCTCCCAAGAGATTGGCGAACGTGTTGCGGCGCGGCTTGCGCGGACGCCAGGGCGCTTCTGGCTGCATCTGGACGTTGATGTGATCGCAGGGGAGTTACTGCCTGCCGTAGATTACATCATGGAAGATGGCCTCACCTGGGAGGAGGCGACAGCGTTGCTACGTCCGCTGGCGACCTCGCCTGGGTTGCTTGGCGCCGACTGCACGATCTACAATCCCAAGCTGGATCGCACCGGCCAGTATGCGCTGCGCATCACGCAATTGCTCGCGGATGTGTTTGGCGCATCGTAAGACCGTAAGAGCGAAGCCAACCTCGACCCAATGTCCTGCTTAGATTTGGAGTATTCATTGATGGAGAGCGCCGCAACCCTTGCCGCCGCCGAACGAATGACGGATAGTCTGCTGACAGACCTCGAAACGCTTGTCAATATTGACTCTGGCACGTATACGCCTGCGGGCGTTGCGCGCGTCGCCGACGAACTGCGGCCACGCTTCGCTGCGCTTGGGTTCGAGGTTGAAACGATTCTGGGGCGGGAGATGGGGCCACAGCTGATCGCGCGGCTGACTGGCAAGGGACATGCGCGGGTGGCGCTGATCGGCCATATGGATACTGTCTTCCCGGATGGCGAGGCGCAGCGGCGTCCCTTTGCTGTGCGCGATGGACGCGCCTATGGCCCCGGCGTCTTCGATATGAAGGGCGGACTGCTCGTTGGTCTGTATGCGTTGCGTGTGTTGGCAGAGGCTGGTGAGTCGCCCTACAGCGAGTTAACGTTTCTTTGTAACAGCGACGAGGAGATTGGCTCGCCGGAGAGTCGCCCGTATGTGGAGCAGGTGGCGCGGAATGTGGACGCCGCGCTGGTGCTGGAACCCTCGGCGGATGTGGAGAAGCTGACGACTGCGCGCAAGGGCGTGGGGATGTATCGGCTGGAGGTACAGGGACGCTCGGCGCATGCTGGGGTAGAGCCAAAGCGGGGACGCAACGCGATCCTGGAACTGGCGCACCGCATTCAGGCGTTGCAGGCGCTCAACGGGACGATTGAGGGCGTGACGGTGAATGTGGGTGTGGTGGCGGGCGGCGAACGCCCTAATGTGGTGCCGGAGCATGCCCACGCGCTGATTGACGTGCGCGCGGTGGACGATGCGGGCGTTGCGGCGGCTGAGGAGGCAATGCAAAGGGTGATCGCCGAGCCGTCGCATGTGGCGGATACGCAGGTGAGCCTGAGCGGCCATTTCGAGCATCGGCCTTTCCCGTATAACGATGGCACGGCGCGGCTCTTTGCGCTGGCGGAGGCGGAAGGCGCGGCGCTTGGCCTGACGATGCGTGGCGCGCCAACGGGAGGGGCATCGGATGGCAACACGACGGCGGGGCTGGGTGTTCCCACGCTGGATGGTCTTGGCCCGGCGGGCGGCCTTGCGCATAATCCCGGCGAGTACGTTGTGGTGGAGAGCTTCGCCAAACGTATCGCGCTGCTGGCGGGGCTGCTACGACGTATCGATCAGCAGAGATAGGTGACTATATGATCGAAGAGCCTCAGCAATTGGGAATACAAAGACCGAGGCAAAAGTGGCTATAGCCTGACTGAGCGGTTCTTCGAATTGTTTCGAAACCAATTTCCAGACCTCCATATTTCCGGCCCTGAGAGGGCTGGGAAAGATATTCTTCTTGGAACAGTGTTTCCAGACTATCCACATCCCAAGCGCCCTGTGGACTTTGTCGTGTATAACAAGAAAGAGCAACCTGCCTCCACTGATGTATTAGCTATCGGGCTTGCTCGCTATGACTCTGACCGTGGGGGCGCACAAGAGGACGATAGAATCGGTGGGTATCGAGATTGCGCAGACGAGGTTCTAAACTATGCAGCTTCCCGCAATCTCAATACGAAGGTAGTATTTCTCAATGAGGCCCTGGGCTGCTCTTGGGTTCGATTACATCGATCCTCCGTTTGCAACGAATAGTGTGTTCCAATCACGTACTCAGATGGACGCCTACTCCGACTTGCTCACAGGCGCTCACTATCTGGAGTTCCTACGAGAGCGACTTATTTTGCTTCGAGAGTTGCTGGCTGATGATGGCTCGATCTATGTGCATCTGGATGGCAACATGGCATTTTACGTGAAGGTTGTTATGGATGAGGTGTTTTGCGCCAAGAACTTTCGTTCATGGATTACCCACAAGAAATGCAATCCCAAGAACTATACGCGAAAGGTGTATGGCAATGTCTCCGATTTTATTCTGTTCTATACAAAGACCGATTCATATGTTTGGAATCGTCCTGTTGAGCAATGGGCGGGCGAAGGATGGCCAAAAGAGTATCGCTATGTTGAAGAGGGAACTGGCCGAAGATACATGGCATACTGGCGGACTGGCGCAGGCGTTGAACCTGGCGAGGTTGTCCGTCCCTATGCCGAAGGAGTTACAGGCACGATGGCCACGTTGCTGGGGTTGTTTGGGTCGTAGCGCACAGGTGTTGTCTCGCCAGGTTGGGGGAGTTTTGCCGGGGGACGCGGCGCGATGGTTTGTATCGTCGTCTGGTAGGGTGGGCCGTCACTGGGGCGCACTTCGAGTGTCAGCTCCACGCGCGTGTCGTCGCTGATGGTCATGCCAAGCGTTCGCAGACTCAACACCGTCGCCTCGGCAGGGAGGCCCGTGCGTAACAGGCGGCTGGACGCGCCCTGGTGGCGTGATGTCATCCAGAACGCGACAACGGTGATTGCCGCAATCGCCAGCAGCGCCAGGGGCACGACCATCGCGCCAATCGTATTGAGGGTGGAACGATCCACGGGCAGGCTCCTCCTCAGGCTTCTAAGAGACTGCTAACCGCCAATCATAGACATCGAACGCGCTGTGCGGCGGAAGCGGGTATCGCCGATATGATGCTTCAGCTCTTTGTGCCAGACGGCGGCGCGTATCGCCAGCGCAAGCTG
Source organism: Pseudomonadota bacterium (assembly GCA_021324535.1). Taxonomy (GTDB): domain Bacteria; phylum Chloroflexota; class Ktedonobacteria; order Ktedonobacterales; family JADMIN01; genus JAJPIU01. The sequence goes on along the minus strand of JAJPIU010000173.1, from coordinate 4,607 downwards.
TTCATCGTCGGCGTGCGAGCGCAGGACTGCGCGGAGATCCGTCTCGTTGTGGGCAAAGAGGCAGGTGCGTAGCTGGCCGTCTGCCGTCAGGCGGATGCGGTCGCACTGCGAGCAGAACGGTTCGCTGACGGGATTGATGAAGCCGACCTCACCCACGCCATCGCTAAAGGTATAGCGGCGCGCCGTCTCAGATGGATCGCTGCCCTTGATGGGAACCAGCGGGCCAAACTCCTCTTCGATGATCGCCTTAATCTCGGCTCCGGTCAGGATGTCTTCTTTGCGCCAGATTTGGTCGGCGTCGAGCGGCATGAACTCGATCCAGCGTACGCTATAACCTGTGCGGCGGGCCAATCGGGCGAAATCGAGCACTTCCGGCTCGGTGAAGCCGCGCATGGCGACCGCGTTGATCTTCACCGGGCGCACCTGCGGATAGGCGGCGATGGCGTCAAGCCCGGCCAACACCTGCGCTAATGCGTCTCGGCGTGTCAGTTGGGCGAAGCGTTCGCGGTCGAGGGAGTCGAGGCTGACGTTGATGCGTGTGAGGCCCGCCTCAGCGAGCGCCCGCGCCTGGCGGGTCAGCAGGATGCCGTTCGTTGTGAGGCTGAGGCTGCGCAGCCCTGGAATCTCGCTGAGCATCGCGACAAGTGTCGGCAGGTCGCGCCGGACGAGCGGTTCGCCGCCAGTCAGCCGAATCTGCTCGATGCCCAACTCCACTGCCACGCGCGAGAGGCGGGCGATCTCCTCAAACGTGAGGATGTCGGCGCGCGGCAGCCAGGGCAACCCCTCGGCTGGCATGCAATAGACGCAGCGGAAGTTACACTTATCCGTGACAGAGATGCGCAGGTTCTTGATGCGGCGCCCGTAGCTATCCACCAGCAAGCCTGTAGTGGGATGCGGGCCGGGGTCGCGATCTTCATAGGTCAACTGGCGCACTTCGTCAGCGGATTGGCGTGTTACCTGGCGGTCGCCATCGGTATCGGTCATCGGTGTCTGCTTCCGTTCTCCTCACCACGAGTACGAACGCTCGTGATTATTCATACATACAGTATACCGCATGGGGGGGCGGCTGGGCGAGGCGGCGGGCTGGGAAGCGGGCGGGCGGTGAAATGGGTGGGCGGTTGAACCCGCGCCTAGGGGCTGGCGCCACGAAGTCCGCCTGCGCGGACTCAGATGTGGGATATGCAGGCGTCTTCTCTGCACAAGTCGGCTTCTACGCGGGCGTTTCTATGCGTCTCTTGTCATCACTTTCTCAGGGAGCAGGTGAATGTGTGCGGATGTCCTTGCCGATGAAAGAAAGGCCAGCCTATAGTCAAGCCAACGGGCGTCTGGCCGGAATGGATTCCGGCGGGGAAGGCGTGTGCGCGGGACGGATCAAAGGGGGGAGCAGGAGCGTGAATGGCGAGGGGGCGGCCGCGTAGGCGGGCGCGTGAACGCGCGCCTCGAGGCGCCAGCGCCACAAAGGCCGTCTGCGCGGCCTGGGTATCTCAAGCAAGGAAAGCGAGAAGGTATGAGCATGGACAGTGATGAGAGCAGAGAAGCGGTTGTGGGCATTGGCGACGAAGGGAACAGCGCAGAAAGAGGCGTTAAGGGGCAAGCAGGCGAAGGAATTGTGCTGCTGCACGAGCGGAAGGAGCGGGCGTTTGCGTTGTATTGCCAGGGGATGCGCGCGGCGGCCATTGCGGCGGCGTTGGGGGTGAGTGATTCGAGCGTGCGGCGGTGGTTGAATGCCAGCCTGAGGGCGCTGGTGAACGAGGAGCGTGCGGAGGAGGCGCAGACAGAGCGGCAAAACAAGCTGATGTGCGCCATTGAGAGTCAGCGCGCCATCGCCAGCGCCGCCTGGGATGCGTATCTCCGCGAGCGGGCCGTCGAGGAGGCCATTCTGCGTGGTGAGTTTGATCGCGTACGTCGTCGCGCCATCCGCCCAGCCAACGGCGATGGCGACGTGCGTCCGTCGCACAGGCGGATAGACGCTGGCCAGCGGCGGGGGATGGCTGAGGGCAATGACGAAGGGAGTGGAGACAACACTGCAACGCTTCAGCCGGGGCAGATCATGTTAGAGGAATACGAGCGCCCACGCCATGCCAGCCAGGGCGCCCGCTATCTGGCAGTGGCGCTGGCGGCGCAACGCGAGGTGGCCCACCTGCAAGGCTTGTACGACTATGCACACGACGAACGTGGTCTGCCTGATGTGCATATCACATTGACGCGCCAGCCTCTTGAGGATATCGAGACGATTCAGGCTATCGAGGGAGCGACGCCGCGTGAGGACGAATGAGAGCGCCAGGAAATGGACGTTGCATCCGGCGCAGTGGGCGTTTGTGGAGAGCGATGCGCGGTTTAGCCTGTATATCGGCGGGGTGGGCGCAGGCAAGACGTTCGCCGGGGCGGCAAAATCTATCGTGCGGGTGATTGAGCATCCCGGCGCACTTGGGCTGATCGGCGCGCCGACGTATCCCATGCTACGCGACGCTGCACAGCGTACGTTTTTCGAACTGCTACCCAGGCCGTTGATCGCCGCCTACCACAAGAGTGAGGAGCGGCTGGACTTGTGCAATGGGAGCGAGGTTCTGTTTCGTTCGCTCGATCAACCGGATCGTGTGCGTGGCCTCAATCTGGCGTGGTTCTGGCTGGACGAAGCGCCCCTAGCCGGTTACTACGCCTGGCAGGTGTTGAAGGCGCGCTTGCGCCAGACGGGCCAGCCGACGGCGGCCTGGGCGACAGGAACTCCGCATGGGCGCGACGGCTATGCGCGGGACTTTGAGATCAAACCGCGCCCAGGGCATGCGCTCTTTCGCGCCTCCACGTATGACAATGCGCGCAACCTGCCGCCTGGCTTCATCGCGGAGCTTGGCTACACGGGAGCGTTTGCGCAGCAGGAGATTCTGGGCTTGTTTGTCGCGTTCGAGGGGCTTGTCTATAGCTTCGATGCCAGCCCCCAGGGGCATCTACGCTCACCAGGCGAAGGGACGCAGTGGACGCAGGTGATCGGTGGGGTGGATTGGGGCTACGCCAACCCCGCCGTTGGGCTGGTCTTTGGCATAGATGACGACGGACGCGCGTGGCAGCTTGCCGAGTGGTATCAGCGCCGGGCGGCGTTGGAGACGGTGATCCTGCCCGCGTTGCTCGATCTGACGCGCCGCTATGGGGTAAGCGCGTGGTACTGTGGGCCGGACGAGCCTGAGCATATCGCGGCGCTGGCGGCTGCCCTGGCGCGTGAACGCCTGCCAGCGCGTGCGCTGAAGGCCGACAACAGTGTGCGGGCGGGGATTCAGACGGTGACGCGATTGCTTGCGCCACGCGGAGATGGCACACGCGGGTTGTACGTCGCGCCGGAGTGCGTGAACACCATCGCGGAGTACGGCGCCTATCACTACGCCAGCGCGCCCAGCAATGGGACACGCGACGCCAGCGAGCAACCACTCAAGCAGAACGATCACGCGCTCGACGCGACCCGCTATGCGCTTCATACGGCGCTGGGCCAGGCGCGGAGTGTGGAGACGTATCTGGAGGAGATGGGGCGGCGGGCATCGAGGGGGGCGGGTTTGCGGGGGGGCGCGGATGGACACGTGAACGGATCATAGGGTGAGCGGGGTGGTGGAAGGCGAGCGGAGCGGGCGGTTAAAACCGCGCCTATGGGCTGCGCCACCAAGTCCGCCTACGCGGACTAGGACGAGGCAAACGAGTTGGCAGATGGCAAGCGACAAAGTAGTGCGGGCGATGAGCGCCCACCGAGTAGCGCCGCACATACAAAGCGAAATCGTCGCGCGCTCCCTCCCAGAGGAAGCGTTCGCCTGCGTGTGCGAAATCGTCGTCGCAGCCAATGCACGCCGCTTCGAGCGATATGGTGGGAACCATGAGGCGTAGCGCATCTCCGGCAGCGCCCATAGTATCCACCGTATCCATAACACAAGCCCTCCTATCAATCGCTGGCGAACGTACTATAGCACATGCTATCCTTTCTGAAGGATAACAGTTTGCTTCAGCATACAGGAGAAACTTCATATGGCGGAAACATTGGGCTTGATGGGGATATTCGCCCACCCGGACGACGAGACGTTTGGCATGGCGGGCACGTTCGCCCGCACGACACGCTCAGGCAAACGCGCGGCGCTGGTCTGCGCCACTCGCGGCGAGGTGGGCGAGATCGCCGATCCATCGCTTGCCACGCCTGACAATCTGGGACAGGTGCGCGAGGGAGAGCTACGCAAGGCGATGGCTGCGGTTGGGGTGGATGATGTCTCGTTCCTGGGTTATCGTGATGGGCAGCTTGCAGAAGCCGATGTGGATGAGGCGGTCGGGCGCATCGTCGCGCATATTCGACGCTTCCAGCCGGATGTGGTGGCCACCTTCGAGAAGAATGGCGGCTATGGGCATGTTGACCACATGGCGATCCATCGGTTGACGCTGGCCGCCGTCTTTGCCGCCGCCGATCCCGTCCGCTACTCCCATCAACTGGCGGGTGGGATCATGCCGCATCGTGTGCGCAAGGTCTACTATACCGCCATCCCGCGCGAACGGCTGCTTGAGATGCGGCGCGAGGCGCAGAGCCGTGGGCAGGACTTCATTCCCGGCGGCAACGCGGCCACACTTCCTGTGGAGGAGATGGG
>JAJPIU010000271.1 GCA_021324535.1 Pseudomonadota bacterium | reverse complement strand
CGGTAGGCGGTGGCGCCAAGATAGGCGACGAGCACATTGGCGCCTTCGAGGTCGTTGATGCGTGCGGCCAGTCGCCGGGCAAGTGGCGCGCCGCGTGTGAGCATACCGATTAAGATGAGGTTGTCGGCGCCCGCGTTGCGTTCGATGATCTCATGGGCGATACGGGTGATGGCGCGGCGCATCTCGTCCTCGTTGAAGATCAGCTTCTCTTCAACATGCTCATGTTGTTCGTGGCGTTCGTCACGTCCTGGCAGCGTTGTTGTCTGGCGCCGCTCAGGCTGCGTGGCCGACGTTGATAGCTGCTCGCTCATTTGGCGCTCCTTTCTGTGGGATGTGGGGCGTCCGATGGGATGACGCCCAAAAAAAAGCCCTCACCCCCATTGCGCCGAATGGAGTGAAGGACTGAGTAAAGGCGGAAGCGCCGCGCCAACATCACGAGATCGAGTGGATCAATTGGGTTGGCGGAAGATTCGCGCCGGATGGTTGGATGCTGGTAAATGGTACGCGCGTTTGGCATGGCGAACGGTTCCTCCTTCCTGGTCTCACAGGGCCAGCCTTAAAGGATTGTGATCTTTGTAAAACTATACCATACCAGCCGCTTTTTTTGCAACCTTTAGGGAGAAGCGCAACCCTCAGCGAAAGCTGGAACCGGAGCATTGCGCCTCAAAAGCCATCGAGGGGTATTGCTCTCGTCCTGGTTATCTGGAGCTGGGGCATCCCCTGGCTATCGCGCGCTTGATGCAATGTGATCGAGGTTGCGTCGCCCAATGAGTCTATAGCCAGTTCCATGATGGTTTCCGAGTTTTCCAGGTTATCCCCTGGTTTGAGACCCTTGAACTCCTTATGCTGGCCCGTCGTGATGCCAAATTTCCCCTCGCTGAGCGTATCGGTCAACTCAGCGTAATCCTGGCCAGTCTCAGCTCCGCGCAGCCCCCACTCGGTCGTCACGCCGTTGCGGTAGCGAATAGACGTCATGCGCTGGCGAATCCAGTCATCGGAGGAGCCCTGCCTGCGATACGTGCGGATGAGGCGCGCCTCGGCAAGCGATGGCTCTACCTCCTCCTGGATGCGTTCCGTCCCGACGCGCGCCAGCCACCGCTTGAACGGCTCGGCTTTGGGCGAAGGAATGGACTGAATGATGCGCAACAGCGTCTCAGTGTCAGCCGCATCCGTCGAGCGCATCTTGCCATCCGGCGACCGCATTTTCAACTGTTGACATTTCGTCAACACTTCAACGAACCCTTCATCCTGTGCCAGGCGTTGCTTCATTTTTCCCCAATAGAAGCGCGGATTGGCGCTATCAGTCAGCACACCTACCACATCTACCACCGAGAACCACCACTGCCCATCCAGGAAGACTTTGCGGATACGCTCGTGAAACGCCATGATCTCGTCAGCCATTGTCGTTTCTCCTCGAACTGTTGCGCCTGCTGTCTTTTAGAATGGCAGGCGTAAGGCAAACAGCAGGTTTGCTTCTCAACAGTGCGCCATAGAACAGATGTACCTGCAATAGCGTAGCCCATGCGTGTCATGCTTCGGTGAAGAGATCGCGCATGACCAGATATATCCTGCGGCGGGTGGCGCGTGCGGGCGTGGGGCCGCCAGGGACGGCGGCGCTACTTGTAAGATGTCCGAAGTCCGCCCTACGCGATCCCCTCGCCAGAGAGGAGTCCGCGCCGGCGGACTTCGTGGCCGTAGGCCCATAGGCGCGGGTTCACCCGCCCGCCGCCTACTATTCCTGCTATTCCTGCGTAGCCACCACGACAGCGGGCGCATCAGGCGCGAGTTGCGCCAGTTCCAGCAGCGCAGCGGGCCGGTAGCGCCCTGACTCATACGACCAGTCAATGTTGCCGCGCATCCAGGCCGTCAGCACGTTGACAAACTTCACCAGTTGGCGCTGGATGTCGTCATCCACTGGCGGCAGCTCCTTCAAGAGGCGCTCGTTGAGGTCAATAAACGCGCGTACCTCCGCGTCGTGCATCACCGCCGCTTCATTGACCGCCTCTTGCAGGCTCATTCCGCGTTCGTGCTGAAGCGCCAGGGGCAGGTTATGCACATCGCCGCGCCGTAGCTCTTTCTCCAGCGACATGATGTCGTTCGCCCAGCTAACCACGTTGTTGGCCATCAATGCCAGCCGCCGCACCGCATCGTGTTCGCGGATAGCATCGGGCAGATCAATGTGCTCGGTGAAGTCAATCATATCGAGTGTGGTGTTGAGCGCGCTGGTGTGCGGGCGCATGGCGATATAGTCGCTCAGGCTGGGCACGATCCCGCGTTCGCGGTTTGATGATTCCCACACACAGGCGTCGGCGTACTCCTGCGTGGTGCGGCGGAAGCGCGCCTGCCATTTGGCCGTGGTGCAGTACACCATGCGATCCCACAGGTCTTGCAGGCTGCGCATGAACGGCGTCGAGATTTGCTGGTCGGTGGCTGTGCCGTTCAGCACACCCCACAGTGTGGCGAAGGTGGCCGCAAGCCGGTCGGGATGCTTGCCCAAAAACTCTTCGTCGCACTCGTCATCCAGCAAGAATAGCCAGGTGTTCCAATCTGAGACCAGCGCGCACTCCTCATATCCGGTGTCGGGATAGGCGCGCGCCGCGAGATAGCCGTACTTGCCAGCGGCGAACTTGCGGCGCCCGCGTTCGCTATGCAACAACTCGAAACGATTCACCCATTCCGTGGTGTGCGCCTGTACCTCGTCCGCATAGACGTTGATCCTCGGCGGAAAGGGACAGTATAGGGTCGGTAAAACGATCCCATCCAGGATCGTCCATTCCATTTCCATCAGACCAGTTCCTTTCAGGCGCGTTGGCGTACGACACGCGCCATCTGTGTTGATCGCTGTGTTGATCGCTGTGTTGATCGCTGTGCTTGTTGAGTTCGTCTCTTTGTCGTCGGCTGAGACCTGAGACGTCTGCTTACATTCCGGTAGAGAACACGTTTGCGCATTTCGTTGAAGCCTCGACGGCTTCACGCAAAAGGCGCAAAGGACTCCGCAGGGCGCAGACGCATTGTTTCCGTTGGGAGTGCGCTCTTGTCTGATTGCCTCCTCTCCTTATCTCTCTCTGTTGTTTCGCCACCAGCGCGTCTCTCGTGCGACCGGCGGTCTGCCAGGCTCTCCCAGCGTACACTGCGCGTTCCTGCGCCCAAACATGCGAACTGTTCTCGTTCGCGCTGCCCGTTATGAACCCTGCGGGCGGTGATTACCTTACATGGCAGGCGGGCATAGTCGCCATCCATGCAAGCGTCACCAGCGTAGCACAGGCGCTTGCGAAATGCAAGAGTCTATTTTCCCTGGATGTGCTATGCTTTCTCACAGAACATCACTGTGTCTTATCCCGATGGCTGCTACGAAAAATTTCCCGGAAAGGAGCGCACAATGCGTGGCGCGCACCCCATCGCTTCTGACGCTCCCTCGCGTGTAAGGAGTCTTACGAAGACATTGGTTGACCTGGGGCGTTGGCTGACGCGCCCGTGGCCGCTCACCGTCCCCGGCCTGCTCGATGCGACGGTCAGCTTGTTCGCTGGCGCTGGCGTTGTGCTGATGCTGATCATCCTGACGGTGATTGGCGCGCCTGCTTTGCTAGGGCCGCAGCATAT
>JAJPIU010000074.1 GCA_021324535.1 Pseudomonadota bacterium | reverse complement strand
TAGCTTAGCGTGCGCGTGATCGTCTCGGTCGCACGCATCTCATAGCGCGCAAGTTCGCGCAGGAAGGTCTGCGGATCGAAGATTAGTTCGGCGCCAAGCGCGCCACGCGGCGCCGATTCGCTGGCAAGCAGTATCCCCGCGATGGCGAGCGGCACGCCCGTATCGAGGTCGCCAGCGCCCACCCGCCATGGCTTATACGGGCGCACGACCATCTCCTCAACCAGCGTCACCGGCTGCCCGGCGCGCTTGCCCTCCGCCATCACACGCAACACATCGCAATCGCTCGCCTCCTGGCGCGCATCCCTCTGGGCTGCTGCCTGGGCCTGCGCCATCAGCGCCACGAAGAGTTCGCGTGGGGCAACCTGGATTACTTCGCGGCTGTTCGCCGCACGCACGGCGAGAGGCTCAGTTCCGGCGAGGCCCGTTCCCACCAATAGCTTCAACTGCGCCAGGAGCTCCGCCGGGAAGGCGATCTTGAACGAGGCGTGCTTCAGCCCCTTCTCCTTGAACGAGGCCGGAAACAAGGCAACCTCCGAATGAAGGGTATACATGGCGGTGGCGTGGCCGACCGGCGGCGGGAAGAGTATCTCCTCCTGGCCAGACATCGGCGCCACCGCGCTGAAACGCCCGTTGCGATAGATCATCGGTTCCAGCGTACACTCGTCGAAGATCGTGCGAATCGAGTACGGGGGAAGGAACGGCGCTTCGCTGGCCTGGGCCTGTGGACGAAGATCGCCTGAACCGATGCGCACATCGAGCCGCTCCACGCGGTCGAGCTGATCCGCCGCGACACGCGCCAGGATGTTTGTGATGCCTGGTGTGCTGCCGATGCCCAGCACAGCGGTGATCCCTGCTTCTTTGCAGGCGTCGTGAAGTTCATACTGGCGGCGTGTCATGTGAAACAATCCGCCGAGGTCAGCGTAGTGTACTCGCGCAGCCAGCGCGGCGCGCATCACGTCCAGATTGAAGGGATAATCCGTCGCGTTGAGCAACACATCCGCGCCTGCCAGCAGGCTTACCAGCGCCTCTGAATCGCGCACATCACAGGCGACCGCCCGCGCCTTTTCGCGCCCTTTGCCTAGCCAGGCGACCGTGCGCTCCGCCGCATCCAGCCGCAGGTCGGCCACCGTCACCCGCTCGACCCGCTCATCCTCCGCCAGCGCCCGCACGGTGATACGCCCCATCGCGCCGCCGCCACCAAGAACAACACTCTGCACAAAACACTCCATTTGCCATACAACTACCCCCTTCCCTTACCAGGGAAGGGGGCTAGGGGGTTAGGTGAGCCGCCCTACGCCATCGCGACGCGCGCAATGTCGGAGTCGTCGTTGGCTGCCACCGCCATCTTCGCCTCACGCGGCGTGGTCGTCTCTGATGTGGCAGCCAGGGCGACCGCCGCAACGGCAGCCGGTTTCGCCACCTTCACGCGTGGCTTTTTGGCTACTGGCGCGCGGCGCGGCTTCGCTGCCTTCGGAGTCGTCACAACTGGCTCGGCGACCGCGATGGTAGGCGTCTCGCTGCTTACGGGGGCATGCGCCACCTCTTTCAGCGTGTCTTCCAGCCGGTTGAGGAACTCATCCATCTCGTCGTACTCGATCACCAGCGGCGGCTCGATGCGCACTGTCTTGGCGCTCGTCAGCGTGCCGGAGATCAACACACCGCGCCGGAAGAGGCCTGCCGAGACCTGATAACCGATCTCAGGCGTCTGGAAGTGCTGGCCGATCAAGAGGCCCTTGCCGGTGATACGCTCATAAATCCCGTCGTACCGTTGCGCCAACGGCTGAAGGCGCTCCATCAGATAGGCGCCCTTCTCGGCGGCCTGGCGTGGCAGATTCTCTTCGAGGACGACGTTGATGGTGGCGATGGCAGCCGCGCAAGCCAGCGGGTTGCCGCCTGTCGTGGTGGTGTGGAAGAAGGGGTCTTCGATGAACTTCTCCCAGATGTGCGGGCGCGCCATGAATGCGCCAATCGGCATCACGCCGCCGCCAAGCGCCTTCGCGGAGGTGATGATGTCCGGCACGACGTTCCAGTGATTGACGCCCCAGAGCTTGCCGGTGCGGCCAAGCCCCGTCTGCACCTCGTCAGCGATCAACAGCACGCCATATTCGTTGCAGAGCTGGCGCAGACGCGGCCAGAAGTCGTCGGGCGGAACGATGGCGCCTGCCTCACCCTGCACCGGTTCCATCACCACAGCGGCGATCTCGTTGCCGACCTCCTGCGCGATGCGTAACTGCTGCTCAACGGCGTCGGCGTCGCCGAAAGGCACATGATAGACGTTGCCCAGCAGCGGCATGGCGGGCTTGCGGAACTTCGCCTTGCCCATCAGGCTTAGGCTGCCCGCCGTCTTCCCATGGAAGCCGCGCACGGCGGCGATGAAGCCGGATTTGCCGGTCGCCGCTTTGGCGAACTTCATCGCGCCCTCAACCGCTTCGGTGCCGCTCGAGACGAAGAAGGCGTACTGGATGTCGCCCGGAGTGATCTGCGCGAGTAGATGCGCAAGCATGCCCCGTGGGGGATCGAGCAATTCTTGTGTGGGCATCGGTGAGCGATCAAGCTGCGCCTTCACGGCGTCGATCACCTTCGTGTGCGACCAGCCCAGGCTCAACAGACCATAGCCGCCGAGACAGTCAATGAACTGGCGGCCAAGCGCGTCGGTGAAGGTGGCGCCGCGTCCGCTCCATTCGACGGCGGCGTAGTCGCCTCCCTCAGTCACCGACTTGCGATACTCAAGGAAGCCGGGGTTGTAATGATTGCGGAAGTTGCTCAACGTCTGGGCGATCAACGCCTCGCCCTGGGCGCGTGTCAGCGTCTTGCTGTGAATGACATCGAGATACGAGCGAGATGTTTCGAGGGCGCGCTGGGTCGTCGTGTCGTCGGTACTGTGTGTTGTACTCATAAAACCTCATGTTACGCGGGTTGACGAAACCGGAGATGCGCGTCATATATGTTCGCACGCTTGCCAACACATACACATCGGCGCCGCATTCGCCATCGGGCGAATGCGTCTCATCACTGAGCTAGCAAAGAGCGCCTCCGCGTCCGTCCCGCATGCCGGATCATCCAAAAAGCGGAGCGCGTCTCCGGGGAAAATAGGGAAAGCTGTGTGTTTCAGCAGACAGAGCCGAAGCACAGGTACACATGAAGAGAGGCTATCGCTGGCTGGGGATCATGCGTTGTCCATAGCCAGGCGCGCAAAGAGGGGATGGCGCGTCAGGGGTAGCAGGTGGCAAGATGAAAGCCACCAAAGTGCGTGTAGCGACGGAGGAAGCCAGATCGATCTCGACGAGCTAATGAAGGGTCCTGGCTTGACATAGCGATGCTCCCTTGTTGGGGGACAATGCGATTCATCCCCAGCATGGTGGGGACTACTTGCCACCATTATACCTAAGGTCTCGCATTTGCGCAAGGGGCAACATCAAAGCTATTGACGTTTGACGCTTGACGCTTGACGCTTGACGGTGCGCCATGCGCCTGATACCCTTGTTGGCAGATACCGTTGCGCTTGTCCATCCGGTATTTTACGCAATTTCTCGCAAGTTTTACGCCATCCGATGGCGACCCACCACCGACTGAGAGGTAGTCACACGTGGAAGCATCCGCCCAGACCGGCGGCGCGTCCGAACAGGCCGTCGCCCAAACTTCCGTCCCCAAGCGCGAACCGACGCCGTTCTGGCTCTACATCCTTGGGGGCTTTTCGCTGCTGTTGGGAATTGTGACTGCCATTCCGCAGTTCTACTATGTGTTGTTTGCCATCAATCCGCATATCTTCCCCATTGGCCCCAACACCAATCCGCTTGGCGACGTATGGTACTCCTACATTCTGGTGGGCGACAACAGTTACCAGAAGGTTGACCCTGGCATTCTGGCGGGCGCGGTAGAAGACGCTTTCCTGCTGGGGCCGCTGTATTTCACCACAGGCATTGGGCTGCTGCGCCGCAGTTCGTGGGTCTTCGTCGTCGGGCTGATCACCTCGGCGATGATTTTCTATGCCATTGTTGGCTTCTTCCTTGGCGACATCTTCGCGGGCCTGAACACTGTCACCAATCAGGTGTCGTACTGGGCGTCGAACCTGCCATATCTGATCTATCCCATTGTCGTCTTCTGTGTGCTGATCTTCAGGCGTTCGCTCTTTAGACGCACATCCCATACCTGAGGGTATTTTTCTACCTTTGGGAACATATCCTGCGTTGTATCTCATAAGGGACGCATCCTGGCCAGAGAATCTGGCGAAACTGGCGACTGGCTACGAGAAAAGGCTGCTTCATCATGAGTGATACCATGAGTGATACCATGCACGATACACACGATATAAAAGGGAGGGCCCCCCACGCAGGCGCCCCTGGCGCGATCAAAATCCTGGTGGTAGACGACGATCCACGCCTGAACGAGGTGATGACGAAATCGCTCGAGGTCTTCGGCAAGTTCACGGTCATCTCGGCGTTTGATGGCGCCACAGGACTTGAAAAGTGTGTGCTTGAGCAGCCAAGCGTTGCCATCATTGACGTGAAGATGCCAGGATTGGACGGCTATCAACTGGTGAAGGCGTTGCGCGGCGATCCCCTCACCGCCGAGATACCGCTGATCATTCTGACGGCGATGGTGCAGGATCGCGACCGCCTCACCGGTATGTTGAGCGGCGCCGATTTCTATCTCGATAAGCCGCTCAATCCTCATGAACTGGTGGAAGCTGTGCGCCGCGCCCTGCGCATGAGCAATGAAGAGCGCCATGCGCGCATGCGCCAGCTTGCCGATGAGGCGCCAGCGCCGCCAGTAGATGATCACAGGGGGCGCTGATGACCATCGAGAAACGCGCGGTCACGGAACAGTCTGTGGCCGCTTCTACCCCATCCGCCGCGCCCAACGCGCCTGATACCGGCGCATCCTCTCTTCCAGCCGCGCAATCTACCCGCGTCGAAGACATTGTGCGTCCGGTGGAGATTGAGCAACTTTCGCCGGAGGAACGCGCCGCGCTGACGCAGATCGATACGGAGCGGCGTCTGCGGCTGCTACGCATCATTGCGCCTGGTTTGCTTGCGGTGGCGGCTGTGGCGTTGCCGTTCGCTGTGCAGGCGGATATGGCGTCGCGTACCTTAGCTAGTGTGCCACAGGTCTCGATTGGGCTGGTGGGGGCAGCCATCGCCACCTGGGCGACTTTTCGGCGGCGCGTCAACATCGCTACGTTGGCCTTCTTCCTGGGGATCACAGGCGTTATCGTCCTGTTGATCTTGCAGGACGGCCCGCTTGGCTCTCCTCCCCAATTCGCGTTGGCGAGCGTGATTGATTTCTCCGAGCTTGCGATCCCCATCGCGGTGGCGGGCGTGCTGGGGAGTCCACGGCTGGCGCTTGCCGCGACGGCGTTTGCGGTCGCCTTTACGCTGGGTATCTTGCTGCTGACGCCGCACAGTCCTGATCTGGCCAACTGGCTTACCACGCCCGGTGGCCTGGCGATTTTCACGATTCCCATTTCGACGCTGATCATGCTGGGACTGCTGCTCTACGCCGCTACCAGCGGCTACATGCGCACTCAGCGTGAACTTGGCGCCTTCCGTGTGGCCTATGCGCGTGAGCGCGAGCTGGATCGCCTAAAGGATCAGTTTATCTCGAATGTGAACCATGAGCTACGCACGCCCATCATGGCGCTTGAGGGCTATCTCGAACTGGCGCGCGCGTTTGGCCAGCAGAGCGATGGCGAGAGCCAGCAGCAAATGCTGGCGCGTGGCAGCGAGACGACGGCCTATCTCTCGTCGCTGGTGCGGGCAATCCTGAATGTGCGGCGCATCGAGACCGACGCCGCGAATATGAAGCCGCAAGCCTTTGCCGTGCGCCCAATTATCCTACGCGCGACGAGTCTGGTTGGCCCGCGCGAGGGCGAAGAGCAACAGCAGCGCGATCTGTACTTATCCGTCTCCGAAACATTATCCGCCTATGCCGATCCAGATCGCACGCAGCAGGTGATCGTCAACCTGCTCTCCAACGCGCAGAAATATTCGCCTCCGGGCAGCCCCATCGAGATTACCGCACGCCAGGTGATGGCGCTTCCCCCGCAAAAATCAGATGAGAAAGGTCGCAGTAATCGCGCGCGTCAGCAGCGCCCGCAGCCGATGGTAGAGGTGACCGTGCGCGATCATGGGCTGGGCATCCCGCCCGATCAGGCGCCGCTGCTGTTCCAGCGATTCGTGCGGCTGGAACGCGACATTGCCTCGCGCGTGATGGGAACCGGCCTGGGGCTGGCGATCTGCCGGGCGTATATCGAAGCGATGGGCGGGCGCATCTGGGTGGAAAGCAGCGGCGTCCCTGGTGAGGGGTCAACCTTCTATTTCACGCTGCCGTTGGCTCAGAAGGAGCTTGCGTCATGATCGGGTTGCGCGCTGGTGGCATACTTGTGCACCCCACATCTCTGCCTGGGCCCTATGGTGTGGGCGACTTCGGCTCCGGCGCAGCCCACCTGCTCGATTTCCTTCAGACGGGTGGACAGAAGCTCTGGCAGGTCTTGCCGCTGGGGCCAACCGGCTCTGGAAACTCGCCCTACTCCGCGCTCTCCGCGTTCGCCGGTTCTCCGTTGCTCATCTCGCCTGAGCGCCTGCTCGCCGAAGATTTGCTCACACCTGCTGACCTGGAGCCGCTGCCAGCCTTCCCCACCGACCGTGTAGACTATAACGCTGTCACTCCGTGGAAGGCTGCAGTGCTCCGGGCGTCGTTCGCCCGCTTCCAGGCGCATGCTTCATCCACGCTACGCGATGAGTACGAGACATTTTGCGACGAACAGCGCGACTGGCTGGATGACTTCGCGCTCTTTCTGACGCTCAAAGCCGCGCACAATCAAGTCGCATGGATGGAGTGGCCTGCCCGCTATGCCCAACGTGATCCGCAAGCGTTGGTGGAGGCGCGACGTGGGCTGGCCCACGAGATCGCGTTTCATCGCTACACGCAGTTCTTGTTCGCGCGCCAGTGGTCCGAGATACGGCGGCAGGCGCATGAACGCGGGATTACCATCATTGGCGATCTGGCGATCTTCGTCGCGCACGACAGCGCCGACGTCTGGGCGCACGCTGGCCTCTTCTCATTGGATGAACAGGGCTTGCCGACGGTGGTGGCGGGGGTACCACCCGACTATTTCAGCCCGACCGGCCAGCGTTGGGGCAATCCGCTCTATCGGTGGGATGCCCTGAAGGAGACAGGCTACGCCTGGTGGATCGCGCGCGTGCGCCATGCGCTGACGCTTGCCGATGCGATCCGGCTGGATCACTTTCGCGGCTTCCAGGCGTACTGGGAGATTCCCGCCAGTTCGCCTGACGCAATCGAGGGGCGATGGGCGCCAGGACCGGGCGCGCCGCTCTTCGAGGCGATCCGTGTGGCGCTTGGCGAGGCGCCGTTCATCGCCGAAGACCTGGGCGTGATCACTCCGGATGTGCGCGCGCTGGCCGACACTTTCGGTTTCCCTGGTATGCGCGTCTTGCAGTTCGCCTTTGGCGGCGACGCGCAGAACCACGATCTGCCCCACAACTATACACAAAACAGCGTGGTGTATACTGGTACGCACGACAACGATACCACAGCAGGCTGGTTCATCAGCCGCACGGACACCGAACGCGCCTACGCGCTTGACTATCTGGGATTGCGGGCCAACGCTACGCCGGATGAGGTCGCCTGGGCGATGCTGCGCGCAGCCTGGGCCAGCGTTACGCGTCTGGCGATTGCCCCCCTGCAAGACACGCTGGCGCTTGGCTCCAAGGCGCGCTTGAACTACCCCTCACGCCCGACCGGCAATTGGGAATGGCGCTGCCGAGCGGAGCAGCTCAGCTCTGGGCTGGCGGATCGCCTGCGAGCATTGGCCCGCACGTATGGACGGTAGTACAATATCCAGTACCGCCGCGCTCCTGGGCGGCTTGGGGCTTCCAAATAAGGAGTCGTCTGCCATGGTGGCTATGCTTCCACCGCCTGCCTGCGCGAGCGAAGCGCAGCGAAGCCTTCAGGCGCGGTTTTCACCTCTAGCCACTATGGCCTGCATCTGAGGTTTTTCATGGAGCCACCCAAGCAACTGGCCAAACCCACTCTCACCGACGCCGAACAGACGCGCGGCGAACTGCTGCTGGCGCGTGTGATTGACTTCACGCGGCTGCTGTGGGAACTTGGGCTGGATATTGGGCCGGGGCGCGTGGTGGAGGTGGCGCAGAGCCTTCCCCTGATCAACGTCGCCAACCGCGATGAGTTCTATCTCTTCCTCAAAGTGAGCCTGGTCTCCAGGCACGAACACGAAGCCCTCTTCGATCAGGCGTTCACCTATTTCTGGCGTATCCCTGGGGCCGACGGCGGCGCGCAGCCCGACCCCAACGATACCCGTCGCCGCCAGGCGTTGGCCCTTCCGGCGCACCGCCAGCGCCCGGAGGATCGCCAGCAGACACGTCATGCCTTTGCCCCTGGCGAACGGATGCGCCACCCCGCCTCGCGTCTGCGCGACGCCCGCCGCAAGCAGGCCAAAGACGATCAGGATGACGACAGCGATCGCTCCTACCGCTATAGCGCGGAAGAAGCCCTACGCCGCAAAGATTTCGAGGAGTTTAGTTGGCAGGAGCTACAGGAGGCACGCGAGC
This sequence comes from Pseudomonadota bacterium, assembly GCA_021324535.1. Taxonomy (GTDB): domain Bacteria; phylum Chloroflexota; class Ktedonobacteria; order Ktedonobacterales; family JADMIN01; genus JAJPIU01. The sequence goes on along the minus strand of JAJPIU010000074.1, from coordinate 19,958 downwards.
TGATGGCGCGCATGCGCTGGCGGCTGGGCATGCGACGGACACGACGGCTGCGGCCCGCACGCCACGGTGAGCAGCTTGACCTGCGCAATACCCTGCGCCAGAGCCTGCGCTCGGCGGGCGAACCGCTGACGCTACTGCACCGCGAACGCCGCGAGAAGCCGCGCCCACTGGTGATCCTCTGCGACATCAGCGGCTCGATGAGCATCTACTCACGGTTGCTCTTACAGTTTGTCCATACCGTCTCCAATGGGCTTGAAAACGTCGAAACCTTCGTGTTTGGCACGCGCCTGACGCGCATCACCCGCCAGCTTGCCCGCCGCAACGTGGACGAGGCGCTGGCTGACGTAACACGCCTCGTGCAGGATTGGTCGGGCGGCACACGCATCGGCGACTCGCTGCGCACGTTCAACTATCGCTGGGCGCGACGTGTGCTGGGGCGTGGCGCAGTTGTGCTGATCATCAGCGACGGCTGGGATCGCGGCGATACCCGCATACTGGGGCAGGAGATGGCGCGCCTGCATCGCAACTGCCACCGGCTGATCTGGCTCAATCCCTTGCTAGGGCAGGACGACTACCGCCCCGTGACGGCAGGCATGCGTGTTTCGCTGCCCTACATTGATGATTTTCTGCCTGCGCATAATCTCGATAGTCTCTTTGATCTTGGGCGGCTGCTCGAGTCGGTAGACGATACCTCGCGCGCCACATCTGGCGTTCTGCACGCGGCAGCATATACATCTGCTCAAAAAAAGTGAGGAAAAATGTCTATGGTCTCAGGGGAGCGTCCATCCTCGGTTTCGATCACCTTTCTCAGCGGCGCTCATAAGGGAAGCGCCATCGTCATAGAAGAGACGAGCACCATTGGGCGCGACACATCAAACACCATCGTGATCGCCGACGATCCCAAAGTCTCGCGGCGCCACGCACGCCTGTACCGGCAAGATGATCAGTGGGTCATCGAAAACCTCTCACAGAGCAGCTTCATCACGGTCAATCGCAAAAAGACACAGCGAGCCATTCTCACCAATGGAGCTGTTGTCACGCTGGGCGATGACACCGCCTTTGTGGCGCTCATGAGCGCCGAAAGCCAGGTGAACGAGTCGCCAACGCAGAACGAGCCAGCCAATACGCTATCGCAACAGGCAGTCCGAGAATCGCAGTGGCAGTCTGGGCGGCAGCCGTCCCGACGGGCGAAGAAAACTACCGCGCCAGTCGCCAGCGTGACTCAGCAGACGTCCCCGCCGACGATTCAGCCAGCGGACGACGCGACGGTGATGGCTTCGCTCTCCTCGATGGGCCTTCCCTCGCTGGTTATCACCAGCACGGCGGGTGGCGAGAAGAAAACCTATCTGCTGGATCGTCCCATCATCAACATTGGGCGCGACCCGAGCAATGACATCGTGATCAGTGATCGTATTGTCTCTGGGCTGCATCTCAGAATTGTGCGCCAGGGGAAGAGCTTCACGCTGATCCATCCCAACCCTGATCGCCCGAAAACGCTCAACGGGCTAATCTACCAGGGGCGCAAGATTCATGGCGACGAGACATTTAGCAAGGTGTTGACCAGGGGCGATTTCTTTCGCATCGGCGATGAGCATGGCACGTTGATCACCCTGACCTATCAGGATGGCAGTGGAAAACACCCTGGCGACACGCCAGCCATGGAGCCGATACGGCTTGGCGCGGCAGAGTTGACCATTGGGCGCACGCCAGATAACACTATCGTTCTCAACCACCCACAGGTCTCGGCGCATCATGCACAATTGACACGCGAGGGCGCCACCTATCGCATCACAGACCTCAACAGCACAAATCATGTCTATGTCAACGCGTTTGCCGTCGGTGATCACCTGCTCAAAATGGGTGATGAGATACGCATTGGCCCTTATCGCTTTACCTATGACGGCTCGCAACTCCGGCAGTATGATGAGAGCAGCTTCATCCGTATAGATGCGCTCCACCTCAAGAAGACCGGCAATAACAGCGTCACCCTGCTTGATGACATCTCGCTCTCCATTCCGCCGCGCGCGTTTGTGGCGCTGGTGGGCGGATCCGGCGCTGGCAAAACGACTTTGATGGATGCGCTCAGCGGCTTGCGGCCCGCGCAACAGGGCAAAGTGCTCTACAACGGGCAGGATTACTACAAGAACCTGGCGGCGTACAGCGCGCAGCTTGGCTATGTGCCCCAGGATGACATTGTGCATCGTGACCTGACGGTGGAGCGCGCGCTCTACTATGCGGCGAAGATGCGCCTGCCGAGCGACTTTAGCGAGGAGCAGATCGTCCAGCGCATCGAAGAAGTGCTGGACGATGTGGAGCTGGCCGAACGGCGCACACTGCTCGTGCGAAAGCTCTCCGGTGGGCAGCGCAAGCGCGTTTCCATCGCGCTGGAACTACTGGCCAATCCCAGTGTGTTCTTTCTGGATGAGCCAACCTCCGGGCTTGATCCCGGCCTGGATCGCAAGATGATGTTGCTGCTGCGCAATCTGGCCGACCGTGGCCACACCGTCGTGCTGGTGACGCACGCCACCAGCAACATCAACGCCTGCGACTATATCTGCTTCCTCTCGGCGGGCGGGCGCATGGCCTATTTCGGGCCGCCCGAAGAGGCAAAAACCTATTTTGGCAAGAACGGCTTCGCCGAGATTTATAGCAGCCTGGAGGCCACTGAGGATAATCCGGCGGTTCCTGCCGAGGCCGAAGCGCGCTTCCGCGCCTCACCTGAGTATCAAAACTACGTGACCACGCCGCTGAGTGAGGGACACAGTGGCGCTTCCCCTGCCAGAACCGGAGCGACCGGCGCGCCCCCTGTGCGAGGCGCCACACCGCTCAGCGATTGGCGGCGCTGGCTGGCAGACGCGCGCAGAGGATTTTCGCAGTTCCGCCTGCTCTCGTTGCGTTACCTCGAATTGCTCAAGAACGATCAGATCAACCTGGTGATCCTGCTGGCGCAGGCGCCGTTGATCGCGCTGCTGTTGGTGCTGATGTTGCGGTTCGAGGTGGGCGCGGGCATTTATAACGCGAACTCGCTGGTACAGTGCCGCACGCAGATCATCACAGCAGCGGGGCCGTTTGCCCTGCCCCAGGCGCAGCACAGCGAACTGATCAACTGCTCGCAGGTGGTCAGTTTCCTCAAAACGTCGGTCGTCGGCCAACACTATGCGCGCCAGCGTGGCGGGGTGAACCAGGCCCTCCAGGATTTCATCAACCCAGGCGGCGGCATAGACGCGCAGAAGGGGCTGTTCATCATGGCGTTTGCCAGCATCCTCTTTGGCTGCATCAACGGCTCGCGCGAGTTTGTCAAAGAGGCGTCCATCTATCGGCGTGAGCGCGCGGTCAACCTGGGCATCCTGCCCTATATGTTTTCGAAAATCGTCGTGCTTGGGCTGCTCAGCCTGGCGCAGAGCGCCGTGTTTGCGCTGATTGTCGAAGCGGGCGAGCAGTTCCACCAGGGCATCATCTTTCCGCCGCTGCTCGAAGTCTATGTCACCCTTGCGCTGACCTCGCTGGCGGGCCTGATGCTTGGCCTGGCGATCTCCGCCATCGCGCCGAACGCCGACCGCGCGATCAGCATTGTGCCGATCATTCTGCTGCCCCAGGTGATCTTCTCTGGAGCGATCATCGCACTGAAGGATGGCTTTTCGCAGGTGTTGGCGACCATCTTTCCGTCGCGCTGGGCGATGGCGGCGCTAGGGACAACGGTTGGCTTGCACGCCGAAACGGTGGGCGGCGACCGGCTCTTTGGCAATGACTACACCTACCATAGCACACTCTATTCCGTCTATAGCCAGGCCGACGCGATCCACCGGCTGTTGCTTTCCTGGGGGGCGTTGGCGATCCAGATCGTCATACTGATGGTGGTGATCGGCGTCTTCCTGAAGCGTAAGGATAACCAGCCATGAGGAGCGCCTTTGCTACAGTGGTGTGAAATATGACCACCTACCAGGGGTCTTTGCAAGAAAACCGTAAGACATTCGGCGTACCGTTGAGAGTGGCTCGAATGCCAGATGAGAAAGCTGAAAAACATATGATGAGCAGCGTCCCTCGACGCATTGGGAAATATGAACTTCAGGAGTTGCTTGGCCGTGGCGGCATGGCTGAGGTCTGGAAGGCCTCCGATACGCAGTTGCGCCGCAGCGTGGCGCTGAAGTTCATGCACGCAAACCTCTCCACCGATCCCGGCTTCGTCACGCGCTTCATCCGCGAGGCCCAGACGATTGCCGCGCTTCGCCATCCCAACATCGTGCAGATATATGATTTCCACGCGGGCGCGCAGGATGACCAGGGCGCCTCTGGGTCTACTGGGGATGATATTGTCGCCTATATGGTGATGGAGTATATCAAAGGGCAGACGCTCGCGCACTATATCGGCGCCACCTCGCGCAAGCAGGAATTTCCAGAGGCGGCGACGCTCATTCGCCTTTTCACGCCGATCTGCCTCGCGCTCGACTACGCCCACCAGCAGGGCGCCATTCACCGCGACATCAAGCCCGCCAACATCTTGCTCGACCAGAACAACGCCTCACGCAATGCGATGGGCGAACCCATCCTCTCGGATTTCGGGCTGGCGAAGGTGATGGGCGAGACGGCGCAGACGGTCAGCGGCACAGTGCTTGGTACGCCGCTCTATATGTCGCCGGAGCAGATACAGGGCAAAGTCGTTGATCCACGCTCCGATCTGTATTCGCTGGCTGTTATTCTCTATGAGGTCTGCGCCGGTCTGCCGCCATTCCGCGCTGAGAGCCTGACCGGCATTATGATGCAGCACCTCACGGAGCCGCCGCCCGCGCCCAATCTATTGAATCCTACCCTGCCTGCTGCGCTGACGCCCGTGCTGATGAAAAGCCTGGCCAAAGCGCCGACGGATCGCTATCCCAGCGCGACGGCGATGCTGGCGGCGGTGGCCACCGCCTTTAAGACGCGCGTGCCCGACGAGATACGGGCGGCGCTTGATGTGGCAGGACACCAGGATACCGAAGACACGATAGCCTCGTCGTCACCGAATGATGAACCTACGCTGTTGGAGCCGACCGTGCACGCGGATAAGGAAACCATGGCATCGAGCGGGGACGAAGAACGAACCATCCTGGCCATGGCCACCGGCGCCGCCTCAGGCGAAACACACCGTGCGGCGCCAGGCGTTTCGCGCGCCGAGACGGCGATTGCGACGCCGCCAACCTTTGAGCGCGTTCAACAGAAGCCGCGTGTACGGCGGCAGATTTCACCAGCGCCATCCGCTCCATCGGAGCCAACCGAGCCTCCACGGTCGTCTGGGCAACGGGCGCTCGGACGGCCACATGGCTGGCGGTTGGCGGTGGCGGCTGTAATCCTCGTCGCGCTGATAGGATCGGGCATCGGCGTGTTCGTTCTGCTCGCAAATCACCATACTGGCTCGACCGCAGCGACGATTCCAACTGTTGGGCAGGCGTATTTCGTGAGCAGCGGTCAGGTGAATCAGGATGCGACACAGGGGATCAACGACGAGTTTCAGATCAACCTGCAAGGCATCCCTGCTCCTGCGGCTGGCAAAGCCTATTACGCCTGGCTGCTGCCGGATGCCAATAATCCTGAGGGGGCCGATATTCTGCTGGGGAAACTCTCTGTCGTCAATGGCGCAGTCAATTCCCTCTATCCAGGCGATGGGCAGCATGCCAATCTGCTTGCCATCACCAGCCGCTTTCTCATCACTGAGGAAAGCGCCTCGGAGGCTCCGCTGACGCCTTCGCCAAACCTCGGCGATTGGAAGTATTACGCAGCCCTGCCGCAGACGATCCCGGCGGGCCAAAAATATAGCCTGCTCGATCATCTACGCCACTTGCTGGCGACCGATCCCGACCTCGAACCGCTTGGGCTACATGGCGGCCTGAACGTCTGGAACTATCGCGAGACGCAACAGGTGGCTCAGTGGGCGCTCAGCGCACGCAACGACTGGAATGCGCAGGATTATGACTCGTTGCGTAATACGCTGATCATGATGCTGGATTATCTGGATGGCAGCCGGTTTGTCGGGTCGGATGTGCCTGCCGGTACGCCAATCCTGGCGGATCAGCATATCGCACAGGTGGGTCTGCTGGAGTTCGACGCCGCGACCCAGAATCCACCAGGGTATTTGTATCATATTGCTCTGCACGTGAATGGTGTGTTGCAATCACCCGGTTCGACGGCGTTTCAACGGGCGCTTGCGGGCAAGATCGATACCACGCTGGCGAACGTAAAACGCTGGCTTGGCGAGGCGCGCCACGACGCAGTGCAGATGGTCGGCATGGATGATGCGCATCTGGCGCAAGCGTCAACGCAAACACTGCTCGATGATCTTGTCTCTGTGACGACGAATGCCATGCAGGGGTATGTCAATCCGACGACCCACCAACTCGAAGATGGCGTATCGCAGCTTTCTGTGCAGATTCAACATCTGGCGAACCTTGCGGTGAAGCCGTATCAGCAATAAAGCATAGACAGGCGTGATTGTTACGGCACGTCGTACAATCAGAGGAAATCGTTGCAGGCGCTTCTGTGGCTTCTGTGGCCTCTGTGGCTTCTGTCGCTTCCGTGTCAGAGGTGGCGCAGGGGGAAGAGTGTCAGCCTCGATGTTGCTCTCGTATGGCCCTGTGGCGTGTAGATCATTCTAGACCAACTCTGTCCCCTCTTTTGGGTTGCGCGTGAGCGACCAATCCTGGAACTCTGGAGTATGCTTGTGAGCCTGTATCCGCGTATCTTCTCGCTTGTCTCTGCCGAGCCGCCCTATCATCTGGCGCAGGATGACATGCTGGAGTTTGTTCGAGCGCATCTCTGGGGGCCGAATTGGCGCGAACACGCTGAATACGCCACGAAGGCGCGTCTGCTTGCGCGCGATTTTGCAGCCGCGAAGGTCAGCACCCGTCAGAGCGCCATCAACGTCAAAGAGTATTACCGCCAGCGCCGCACCACAGGCGAACGCATGGCGCTGTATCGCGAGGCTGCCTGCGAGTTGGGCGGAGCCGCCTTAGCTGCTGCGCTGGCGGATAGTGAATCGCTACGCGCAAAGCAAGACATCACCGATCTCTACGTTGTCTCGTGTACAGGTTACACCGCGCCCGGCCTCGATATTTTGCTCTCGCGCGAACTCGGACTGTCGCCAACCGTCCGCCGGACGAATATTGGGCATATGGGATGCTTTGGGGCGATGGTTGGCCTCCGGCAGGCGCTCGCCTCGGCGCGAGCGTATCCGGGCGCGACGGTGGCTATGCTCAGCGTGGAGCTATGCAGCCTGCACCTCACGCAGACAGATAACCCTGAGACGCTGACCTTGTTTGCGCTCTTTGGCGATGCAGCGGCGGCGCTGGTAATCGGCCATGACGCTCATGCGACCGGCCCAGAGATCATTGATGTCTACTGCGCCGCTGACTTCGAGGCCGCCGATCAGATGTCCTGGACGATCTCCGATGAGGGTTTTCTCATGACCCTTTCCCCTCGTGTGCCCGTCACCTTGCGCCGTAACATCGCGGCGACGGTGGATGGCCTGCTCGAACCACACGGCCTGCGCCCGGACGACATCACACATTGGTTGGTACACCCAGGTGGGCCAAGTATTCTCTCCGTCATTCAGCGCCAGCTTGAATTGAGCGATGAGCAGATGGCGCTTTCATGGCAGGTCTTGCGCGACCACGGCAATTGCTCGTCAGCGACCATCTTGCTGATCCTCGAGGCGCTGATGAAGTCGGGCAGGCCGCGCAAAGGCGAATGGGGCGTGATGATGGCGTTTGGCCCAGGGCTAACCCTAGAAACCTGCCTGATCCGCTTCTAGCACACCAGATTGTCTATCTCTGCGACAAAATTGCGCATCACCCGTACACAATGACGCTAGATAGTTGTGCACACATCATCCATTAAGGAGAACATGATGCGTACCCCTTCACTCATACAGTTCGGCGCGCGGGCGCCACACCCACACCAGCGTCGCGTCGGATGGCTGCTCTCTTTGACACTCTGCCTGGCGCTTGCCCCGTTGTTGCTGGGCGCATGTGATAGCGGCCTGGGAACCGACACGGGCGGCGGCTCGCCATCAGGCGCGACCCCCTGCACAGGAAGCAACTGCACGCCAGGGAAGGGCGCGCAGGGGGTGCAGGTGTTTGTCGAGCCGGACGCTGGAACCCAGCCTATCCTTGATGCGATCAATGGGGCGACGAAATCTGTCTGGATTGAAGTGTATCTGCTCACTGATCATGATGTGATCAACGCGCTCGAAAGCGCGGCCAACCGTGGCGTGCAGGTGCGCGTTCTGTTGGAACTGCATCCCTATGGAACCGGCTCAACCAGCCCGCAAACCGTGTTGCAAGAACTTCAGTCGGCTGGCGTGCAGGCTGAGGGTTCAAATCCGGCGTTTCACTACACCCATGAAAAAGCCATGATCATAGATGGCTCGACGTTGTTCGTGATGAGCTGCAATCTTACCTATACCGGCCTGGGCGGTGGCAGCAGCCCCGACCGCGACTACGGCGTCATTGATACGGCCAGCGCGGATGTGCAGGAGGCGATCAACATCTTCAACGCCGACTGGCAGCGCCAAACGCCCACGCTCACCGATCCGAATCTTGTCGTCAGCCCGGTCAACGCGCGCTCGAAGCTGGATGGCCTGATTGGCGGCGCGCATCACACGCTGTATGTCGAAGATGAAGAGATGTACGATCAGCAGTCGGAGAACGCGCTGATCTCAGCGGCCAAGAGCGGTGTGAATGTCGAGGTGATTCTGCCAGATTCAGCGGCGCAGAGCGATGGGAGCGATGTGCAACATCTGACGCAGGGCGGCGTGCATGTGCGTTATCTCAACTCATCGCAGTACCCCTACCTGCACGCCAAGCTGATCATCGCCGATGGGTCGGAGGCGTTTGTCGGCTCGGAAAACTTCTCGACGAACTCGCTCGACGACAACCGCGAGCTTGGCATCCTGATCAGCGATCAAAGCGCGATCAGCACGCTCAACCAGACGTTCAGTGGCGACTGGAACAACGCGCAGGATGCCTGACCTCTCCCCCTGGCCCTCTCCCCATCTCTGGGGAGGGGGAATGAGGTTTGGGCCAACGCTTTTGCCCGATGTGTGTGCTATAACCTAAAGGAAAATAGGCAAAAGGAAAGGAACTCACATATATGGGAGACACGACAACCTCACCAGCGTCGCCGCCTGCGGAAACAATTGTCGCCTTGCTGGATGGCCGTTTGCTGGCGATTGGGCAGCAAGGCGTGCGCGAGGGCCAGCGAATCTTCACACTGGATAGCCTCGAACGTGCCGAACTGTTGCCCACCGCGCCCGAAACGCTGGCGCTCGAAGTCAAAAAGCTCGGCCAGATTATTTTCCAGGTGGCGCGCCGTGGCGATGGCCTTCTTGCGCTCAAGGCGCTCTATGCCCTTCGCCCACAGCTTCGTCCCATAGGGGCGCCCGAAGAGCCAACCCTGCCCGATCTTCCTGCGGACGTCGCGCTGCCTGGCCTATCCGCGCTTCCGCCGGTTACGCCGTTGCCGTTTCAGCCACCTGTCGCTAGCCCGCCTGCTCCAGGCCCGTCTGTCTACACGCCATATGCTCCCTATGCGCCAGGGATGGCGGCGCCTTCGTTCGCGCCAGCAGCGCCACTTTCGGGTGAACTGGGAACCTTTCCCAAGAGCTTTTCCGAGTTGCTAGGCGCTATCTTTGCCGTCTATGGCAAGTCGTTTGGCGCGTTGATCCGGCTGGCGCTGGTGGCTGTCTTTCTGCCAGAGGCGCTGGTTGGGGTGATCCAGGCGGCGCTTTTTCTGGTGGTTGGCGTGAATCCGTTTGGCCCGGCGGTAGATACCACAACGGCCATACTCAACCAACTTGGCGCCAATGTGCCGGTGAACGGGCCAACCCTTCCGCTGGCCCAGGCCGAGGTGTATAACCAGCTTTCGCTGATCGTCACCGTCCTCTCGTTGCTGGTGAACGCCTGGGAGGTCGCTGTCTTCACGTGGGCCGCGCGCGAGGCGCTCTATGGGCGGCGGTTCTCGCTTGGCGCGATGCTGCGCCAGGGGTGGCGTAGTCTGCTGCCGACCTTTGGAATCAGTCTGCTGGCCGATCTTATCATCTTTTTGGCGTTGGTTCCGGGAATTATTCTGCTGGCGGCGGCGGGCACGACCGGCCTGGTTGCCATTCAGACGATTGGGGTCTTCATTTTCACTATCGGCGCCATCTTCTCAATCTCGCTCTGGGTGCGGCTGGCGTTGGCGCCCTCCATTGCGGCGCTCCGGCTGGGACATTCGATTCGCCGAAGCTGGCGGCTGACGTTTGGAGCATGGTGGCGCACATTTGGCATTGTGCTGATGTTCTGGCTCATCAATCTGGCCGCCACATACCTGCTTGGCGGCGTGGAACTGGCGTCGTTTTTTACGGATGCGGCGATCGTGCTTCCCCTGGCGCAACTTTTCCTGACGCCGCTCACCGTGCTAGCGTCGGTCGCGTTGCTCTACGATCTTCGGCTGCGTCAGGAAGGGGCGCAAACAATCACCCGTGAAGACGAGCCTACGCCACCAGCCTCAGTCGGCGCGTGATCTCAACGTGATCTCCGCATGATCTCATGTGCGGCGTCGCAGGCGTTCATATCCAGGTAGACGCCTGGCGCCTGTTCGATAAGCTCACGTGCGCCGACAAACGCCTGACCACCGAAATAGAGAGCCGGACAGACAGCGCAGGATTGCCGAAGCAGGCGGAGCGTGTCAATCAGCGTGAGCGCCTGTGGCGCCATCGTCGCCGAGAGCGCCACGCACGACGGCTGGAACGACTCGACAGCGGTCACAAGACTTTCCGGCTCGATGCTTTGCCCCAGATAGGCGACATGCAGCCCGGCGCGCCGCAGGAAGAGCGCCAGCATCAGCGCGCCCATTTCGTGTTGCTCGCCAGGGGCGCAGGCAACCAGCGCCAGCGGGCCAGCCTCATTGGCGCCCGCGCTCCGAAACAGGCTTTCGAGTTGCGCGCGCGTCACCGCCGCGCCAAAGTGCTCAACCGCTACGGTGACGCTTCCCTCGGCCCAGCGCCGCCCGATCTCCACCAGCGCGGGCGTCAAAAGTGAGAGGCAGACGTTTTCGACGGGATGGATCGCAAGCGCCTGGGCAATCGTGCGGCTGGCGGCGTATTCATCGAGGCGCACAAACTGGCGGATCAACAACGCTGAAAGATCATCCAGAGCGAAGCGGCGTGGCTGTTCGTCGGGCGAGAACGGTGCTCTTGCGTTGAAGCTGCTTGTCCACACAAATTGTCTACTCTCATCATTATTTGTATCTCTTGTCTCATTTGTGCGCGTGTTCACTGTGTCAGTGTGTTCAGCGCCAAGATCAAGATGGGTAGGATTGGGTGGTTTGCGCTCACCCCACCTCTGCCGACGATCCGATTCGAACGAACGTAACAGCGCAATCGCCTGACTGATGGTCAGCCCGCTCCCCACGCGGTCGCGCAGCCAGGTGATGATGATCATATCGCGCTCGGAGTAGAGGCGATAATCGTTCGCGCCACGGCGAGGCGTAAGGATGCCGTAGCGACGTTCCCAGGCGCGCAATGTGGGCGCAGGCACGCCTGTCTGGTTCACGACGGCTTTTGTGTTGAAGAGAGGCAGATCAGAAGAGGAATCCAGCGCGGGCGGCTGTATGCGCGGCTCTCGAACAACCATAACCATTCTCCGCCTAGGCGACGCGCAGACTTTGCCGGATGTCTGCGCTAGCTTTGTAGATGCGCTTCTTTCTGCGATCTTAGCACTGAGTGCGCAAACGTGTCCACATGTGGCCAACGAGGCCAACAGGCAATGGACGCTTGCCTTTCCTACGCTGATGGAAAAGCGAGGGGGATGAGTATGAAGTTTGAGACTGACCATGCGCCGAGAGTTCAGGTATCAGTGAGCTATTTGATCGGCTCTTCGATCGACTCTGATCGCTCGACTGTGCCATCCACCACTGGCGCGTTATTCAGCGAGTTCAGCGGGCGCGAGTGTGGCGCGTTCTCGCCGAGGCTTTGCGAGAATTGGCTCAACTTCGAGGCGACCGATTGATTGGGGCGCTGCGTGGGGGATGGCTCGTCATCGCTATTCATCAGGCTCGACCAGTTCATCTCCTTCACGCTTGCCTGCAACTCGCGGAAGGTTTTACCAAGCTGCGATCCCATTTCGATCAGCCGCTTTGGCCCAAAGACAAGTAACGCTAGTCCAAGCAGGACGAGAATCTCAAACCAATGTCCAAGCATACTGCAAGCTCCCCTCTCGGCGCGGTCTCTCGTAATTTGGCTTTCTTTTAATTGTATACCCCTGCGCAATGGTATGAAGATGAACTTGCTCACAGTTGGCGGCTGATAGGGCCAGTCGGCGTGATATACTGCGATATGAAGACACGCCAGCGCGCAGAGGAGACACACGCCATGCCATCTGATGCTATCAGCGATAGCGATACCGTCACATACGAGGGATTACTACCGGAAACGCCCCCAGGCGGTGCGACGATAGGCGATCTGCTTGCCATGCCGGAGGGTAGCGGCGACCGCTACGAGTTGATCAACGGACGAATAGTGAGGAAACCTGTGGCAGGCGGCAGCCATGATTATTTCGCCTATCGCCTCGTGCTGGCCTTAGGCGCCTACGTGGACACGCATCACCTCGGCGCTATCACCTTGTCGCAGGCGGGCTACCAGATAACGCTTCCTGGCGCAACCTCAACGGTCTATATTCCCGATCTGGCGTTTGTGCGAACAGAGCGAGTCCCCGCCGAAGACTCTCAAGAGTGGAGTCGCTTCTGGCCTCTTGCGCCCGATCTGGTGGTCGAGGTTGTGTCGCCAAGCCAGTCTCAGCCTGAGATGCGCCAGCGCGCCCATGATTGGCTGAACGCAGGCTCACGATTGGTCTGGCTGCTCTGGCCTGCCTCAAAGCGGATTGACGCCTATTATGCTGAAGAGGTTGGGCCGCCACCTAAGATCGCGCTTCAGCAGTACCATGTGGGCGATATGCTCGATGGGCGTGATGTCGTGCCGGGATTCAGCCATCCGGTGGCAGAGATTTTCAAGGGTGTGCGCTAGATCGCTTTGCAAAGGAGAAGACAATGGCAGACATCGCCACAATGCAACAAACGGTACGGGATGAAGGATTGGATGGCTGGCTGCTCTTCGATTTTCGCAAGTCCAACGCGATTGCCCACCGTGTGTTGGGTTTTGCGCCCGAAGCGTTCTTCACGCGCCGCTGGTTCTACTACATCCCTGCCCAGGGTGAGCCAACCGCCATCGCCAGCGCCGTAGAGGCGCATACGCTGGCCGCGCTCCCCGGCAAACATCTGGCCTATCGCTCCTGGCAGGAATATCGCCAACTGCTGAGTGAGACGCTGGCGGGCGCGCGCCGTGTGGCGATGGAATACGTCCCCGACAACGCGATCCCCTATTGCTCGCTGGTGGACGCGGGCACGGTGGAGCTTGTGCGCTCGCTTGGGCCGGAGGTCGTCTCCTCGGCCAACTTCGTGCAGCGGTTCGAGGCGGTACTATCTCCCGCGCAGATCCAGTCGCATCGAGCGGCGGGGCGGGCGCTGCTTGCGGCGCTGGATGGCGTCTACACCTGGCTACGGCCACGGATGCAGGCCGATGAGCCGACAACCGAGTACGACATTCAACGTGAGTTTGGCCGCCTGATGCGCGCCGAAAGGCTTGACCTTCCCAATGACGACGAGATACTGGTCTCCGTGAACGCCAACGCGGGCAACCCACACTATAGCCCGTCGGCGACGGTTCACGCGCCTGTGCGCACGGGCGACCTGCTGCTGCTCGACTTCAGCGCGCGCCTGCCGGGGGCAGAGAGCGTCTTCGCAGACTACACGCGCATGGCCTACATTGGCGAACGTGTCCCCAAGCGTATTGCTGACCTTTTCGCGATCATTGCCCGTGCGCGCGACGTGGGGATCGAGATGCTGCGCGATCACTTCGAGCGGGACGCGCAGTTGCTTGGCTATCAGGTGGATGACGCTGTGCGCGCAGTGATTGACAATGCGGGCTACGGCGAGGCGTTTGTGCATCGCACCGGCCACAACATCGGCGTGATGATCCACGGCAGCGGCGCCCACCTGGATAACCTGGAGACGCACGATACGCGTCCGTTGCTCGTCAACACCTGCACAAGTGTCGAGCCGGGGATTTATCTGCCAGAGCAAAAACTCGGATTGCGCACAGAGGTAGATGTGTTGCTGCTGTCGGGAGGCATTGAGGTGACAGGCACGCCCGCCCAGCAAGAAGTGTTGGCCCTGCTGGCATAAGCTATTTCTTTCGCGCATCCTCAGCCAGTGCGCGGTCTACCTCGGCGTAGGGGATGGGTGGCCAGGGCGCGCCACGCTTCGCCAGATAGGCCCGCGCCTTGCGCCGCCCCAGCAGCAAGAATTGCAGCAGATGCAGCGGCGCGCTCGCATGTGGCATGGCGTCGGTATCGCTGCGCCCGTTCGCCGTGACGAACTCGCTGACCTTGAGCGCCAACACGCCGTTTTCCTCGGTCAGTTCGCCTTTGACCACAAGCTGGCGCAGCCCCTCCAATCGCTCGTTATGGGTGTGGAAGAGCAGGCATGCCTTGCCACGCCAACCAGCAGCGAACGGTGGCGCATCGGGGATGGTAAACACCTCGCGCGTGGCGTCCATCTGTGGGATGCAGCGCACGCTCATGGGATAGCCAGTTGTCTCATCCACCACGGTCAGCACGGCGCTGGAATAGTCTTTGATGCGCGCGGCTAGCTTACTGTTCCACATGGGCGACCTCCACTATCTGCGGTGTGCGGCTGAAATCGCGCCCAGGCCAGACCAGGATGCGTGTGGGCGTGACGGTGATACCGATGCGCTTGAAGAGATACCAGTCGAAGAGGCGGCGCGCAATCTTGTTGGAGGTGAACGCGCTGCTATCGGGCTGGCGTTGTGTGGCAAGGCGTGTCAATGCTGTCCAGCGCGGCTCAAAGAGGTCGAGCACATCGGCGACGACAGCCTCGCCCTGCACAAGCACAGCAGGCGGATCGGCCAACTGCGAGCCAGTGGGATCGGAGTAGAGCAGCGAGACCTGCGGATGGCGGCGGGCATTTTGCGCCTTGACGGGAAACGCGATGGAGACTGCGAAGAACATCTGGCCATTCGGCTCGTCGAAGTAAGTGAGCGTGGGCCAGGTCATCGGCTGGCCCTGGCGATTGACTGTCGTGACCTCGCAGGTATAAAACGAGCGTAGCACGTCGGCCACATCCGCAGGGAGTTGTAATACAGGCATACTGCCCTTATCCCTTCTCTTTGCCCTCGGTCGGCTCTGGCGCTTGCTGCGCCTCTTGCAGCAGGCGATCCATTTCCTGGCGCATCGCTTGCAGGCTGGGATATGACTTGTAGACGCTGGCGAAGCGGATGTAGGCGATGGCGTCGAGCTTACGCAGCCGTTCCATCACCATCTCGCCGATCACCTGCGTCTCCACCTCTGCGCGCCCCAGTTTGTATAACTCGTTTTCCACGTCCTCCACAATCGCTTCGAGTTCGCCAACTGCGATGGGCCGCTTCTGCGCGGCGTGGCGCAGACCGATCTCCAGCTTCTCGCGCTTGAAGGGTTCGCGCCGCCCGTCGCGTTTGACGACCATCAGTTCCGAGAGGACGATGCGCTCCACCGTAATAAAGCGTTGCTGGCAGTGTTCGCACCTGCGGCGGCGCTGCACCACGCTCCCGCTATCGCGCGAGTCAATCACCCGCGACTCGACAAACCCACAATACGGACATTGCATATCTTGCGCCTCACCGGCTTTCTTGTTTGGAGGTCTCCTTGCGCGCCGACAAGAGGCCGCATCTTTGCTGACAGTATAGCATATAAGGTCATGCAAGCGGCATTCCACTATTTCAGCACTCTTCGCAGGCGAGGCGGCGCCGTCCGCTCTTTAGGCGGCCTGTGTGGCGCCATACTCCCTCTCCCACTGGGGGAGGGTTAAAGAAGGGACAGTAGTGGGGGTAGGCGCGGGTTCACCTGCCCGCCATCTCTTGCCCTCCCACGCATTGACACGCTGCCTCCCTATGTGCGTAACTGGGAGACAGGCGCGCAATTGGCCAGCCCAGGTTGAGTTTGTAACGTGTTGACGCTCAGCCGGTCGTCCGTAGCGTAGAGATGCGACCCCACAGGAGGCACGGTAACGTCTCGAGAGATTGGTCGCCGCCGGACGTGTATCGCTCGTTCGCCACTGCGCCGCCTTCTATTGCCTTCGACAACGGCCACCGCCCGATCCATCCGAGCTTTTGGAGCTTCCAGCGGCGCGCCATCGCCTCGTCTAACTTCTCCAACCACCCGTTGTACATTGAAGGATGAATACTGTCATGGCCTACCTGGGATACGCTCGTTTCCCGACCATTTCCGGCGACCAGATTGTCTTCACCGCTGAGGACGATCTTTGGCTCACCACCACCTCCGGCGGACGCGCCGAGCGGCTGACCGCCGGAGTCGCCGAGATCACCAACGCGCGCTTCTCGCCCGACGGCAAAACGCTTGCCTTCACTGGCAAAGACGAAGGCCCCACCGAGGTCTACGTCATGCCGCTGGACGGCGGGAACGCGCGCCGCCTGACCTACGAAGGCTGCGATTCCGTCATCGCGGGCTGGCGGCCCGATGGCTCCGGCGTCATCTATGTCAGCAGCGCCTACCAGCCGTCGCGCCGCTGGCGGGCGCTGCACGAGGTCGCGCCGACCGGCGGCGAACCGAGGGTGCTTCCCTATGGCGTCGCGCACTCCATCGCCTTTGGCCCTGGCGCCGCGCTGGTCATTGGGCGCAACACCGACGAGCCTGCCCATTGGAAACGCTATCGCGGCGGCACGGCTGGCCACCTGTGGATTGACGCCACTGGCTCTGGCGAGTTCACACGCCTGCTGCCCGATCTCAATAGCAACGTTTCGTACCCCTGTTGGATCGGCGAGCGCGTCTATTTCATCTCCGATCACGAGGGCATCGGCAACGTCTATTCCTGCCTGCCCGATGGCGGCGACCTCACCCGCCACACCCAACATACCGACTACTATACGCGCGGGCTGTCAACAGATGGCAAGACGCTGGTCTACCACGCGGGCGGCGATCTCTATACGCTCGACCCCAACGCGCGCCAGGGCCGCATGATCGAGACGACGCTGACGGGCGCCCGCACGCAACGCGCACGCAAGTTCGTTCCGGCGGCGCAGTATCTCGACTCCTGGGCGATCCATCCCCAGGGACACAAGGTGGCGCTCACCACACGCGGCAAGGCGTTCAGCATGGGCGCATTCGATGGCGCCGTCTTGCAGCATGGCGACCCCGACCAGACACGCTATCGCATGGCGGCCTGGCTGGCGGATGGCGAGCGTATAGTGGCCGTGGCCGATGACCTCAGCGAGCCGCGCCTGGTCGTCTTCAAAGCCGATGGCACAGCGGGCGAGCAGGTCTTGCGCGATCTCGATGTTGGCAATGTGCTTGAATTGCGGCCCGCGCCGGTTGGCGAACAGGTGGCGCTGCTCAACCATCGCGGCCAGTTCTTGCTCGTCAATCTCTCCGATGGATCGCTCAAACAGCTTGACCGCACAGAGTATGGGCGCGACGAGATGGCGCGCCGCATGAAGGGCATCGCGTGGTCGCCAGATGCGCAATGGCTGGCCTATGCCTTTGCGCTCAGCCCGCAGCAGGTGGCGATCAAGCTATGCCGCGTTGCTACGGGCGAAACGTATCAGATCACTGAGCCAGTGCTCTATGACGCGCAGCCAGCGTTTGACCCCAACGGCAAGTATCTCTACTTCCTGGGCGCACGCGACCTCGATCCCGTGCAGGACAATCTGCAATTCGAGTGGAGCTTCCCCAAGGGCATCCGCCCGTATCTGATCACCCTCAAGCGCGATCTGCGCTCGCCCTTTACGCCGCTGCCTGAGCCAGCCGACGAAGAGGAGGGCGAGGAGAAAGCCGACAAGGGCGCCAAAGCCGAACAGAATGGCAAGTCCGCCGCTGCGAAAAAAGCGCCAGAGCCAGTGGAGATTGATCTGGATGGTATCCAGCAGCGCGTCGTGGCGTTCCCTGTGCCTGAGGATCGCTATGGCCGCGTGATGGGCACACATGAGGGCGTCGTCTTCTCGTCCTTCCCGGTGGAAGGCACGCTGAAGAAAAGCTGGATACCAGGCGCCGCCGAGACCAACGGCACGCTCGAATACTACGCCTTCAAGACGCACAAGACCGATCCGCTTGTCGAGGGCATCACGGATTTCACGGTGACGCCCAATGGCAAGACGCTGCTCTATCGCGCGGGCGAGAAATTGCGCATCCTCAAGGCGGGTGAGAAGCCGCCGGAAAGCGATGACATGCCGCCTGAGATGCGTGATAAACCCGGACGCGCCACCGGCTGGCTCGATCTTGAGCGCGTCAAGGTTTCCGTCCGGCCCGACGCCGAGTGGCGGCAGATATTCCGCGAGGCGTGGCGGCTGCAACGCGAGCAGTTCTGGGTGGCCGACATGCGCGGTGTGGATTGGCTGACCGTGTATGACCGCTATGCGCCATTGGTAGATCGCGTTGGCTCACGCGACGAACTCTCGGACTTGATCTGGGAGATGCAGGGCGAACTTGGCTCGTCGCACGCCTACGAGTTTGGCGGTGAGTATCGCCCCCACCCGGAATATCGCCAGGGGTCGCTTGGCGTAAACTGGCAGGTTGACGAGAAGAGCGGGCGCTATACGATAGCCCGCTTCTTGCAGGGCGACGTGTGGGAGCCGGAAAACACCTCGCCGCTGCTGGCGCCTGGGGTGAACGCCCAGGTGGGCGACGCGGTGATCGCCATCAATGGCCAGGCTGTCACACGCGAGCGCAGTCCACAGCAGTTGCTCGTCAACCAGGCGGGGAACGAGGTGGAGGTGACGCTCCAACCTGCCAATGGCGGCGCGGCGCGGCCAGTGATTGTGCGGGCGCTTGGCGACGACCACGGCGCGCGCTATCGTGACTGGGTGGAGGCCAACCGGCGCGCCGTCCACGAAGCGACGAATGGGCGTGTGGGCTATATCCATATTCCCGATATGGGCGAGTATGGTTTCTCGCTCTTCCACCGCGCGTATCTGGTAGAGTACGACCGTGAAGGATTGATCATTGACGTGCGCTGGAACGGCGGAGGTATGGTCTCGAACCTGATCCTGGAGAAGCTGATGCGCCCACGCATTGGCTATAGCTTCCAGCGATGGGGGCACGCCGCGCCGTACTTCATTGAGTCGCCGCGCGGGGCAGGCGCGCTGGTCTGCCTGACTGACGAGAACGCCGGATCGGACGGCGACATCTTCAGCCATTCGTTCAAGATGCTGAAGCTGGGGCCGCTGGTGGGCAAACGCACCTGGGGCGGCGTGGTTGGCATAGACCCCTATATGATCCTTGCCGATGGCTCGATCACCACCCAGCCGGAGTTTAGCTTCTGGTTCAACGATGTCGGCTGGGGCGTGGAGAACTACGGCACGGATCCCACCGTCGAGGTAGACTATCCCCCGCAGGCGTATATGCGTGGCGAAGACCCGCAACTTGCCCGTAGCATCGCCGAGGCGCTCCGCCTGATCGAGGAGCATCCCTCGCCGACGCCCACACCACCCCCGCCGCCCACGCAGATCGCGCACGCCACCTTCACCACTGAGAAGGCGCATGACCACGCGCATGCGCACAAGAAGGCGGGGAAGCGCGAGGCCGAGACGGTGGATTAGGGGACTGACCCAACCCCTGCCCCTCCCCATCAATGGGGAGGGGCCAGTCTTGCCCTCACCTGCTATACTTCCAATCAAGGTAGCATAGGCGCTTCTCGATGGCGAGCGGATGGGGTCTCCTATGACAGAGACGACGACAAAGGTAGCTTGGACAGAGCGGCAAGCCAATCAGCCGGTGGGCATGGCGCCCACAGCACTGGAGCTTTCGTGGCTGCGCTGCGAAGGGCGCGGGCTATCGCGCGCACTGGCGGCTCCGCTCTCCCCCCGCAGCTCCACATCTCATCACGTT
>JAJPIU010000245.1 GCA_021324535.1 Pseudomonadota bacterium | reverse complement strand
TGGCTCGTCGCTCGCTTGCAGCTCCCCATCCACGTTTCGCCGCTCTCCGCGCCCTTCATCGGCTCCTGGCCCCTAGGCATCCACCGGCTCCCCTTCTCCGCTTGGCTCTCTTGTTCCCTGGGATGTCTTGCGACATCACAAACAACTGCCAGGCAGAGCCGTGCGCTTCACGCGACCTACTCTGTCGCCGTTTGCATCACCATGTCGTAGCTCACATGGCTGCGCACACGCAATTTCCTCCGCAAGAAAACTCGCTCGCTTCGGCAAAATTGAAGTAATCGTTCGATGCCTGCGAACACCCTCATACGCTCCGCCGGGTAGCGGAGCCGCGATGTGTTCGCATCAATGCTCTCATCACGTTATGTGGTTGTTCAGGTGCATGTCGCAACCTTCTGTGTTGGCGCCGTACATCGGCTACCTTTTTGAAGGCGCTTCACTATATTGCCATAAGAGGGATGTGCTTGTCAACCCCCAATTTTGTTGTTGTTTGTCGTTGGCGCAAACGTTTTGTCAAGTCCTAGGAGGGAAGGTTCCCTCTTCACCTGTGGCAAGAGTTTGCGAGCTAGCGCCGTGGCGCCGCCCCAGCGGGCCGGGCAGCCTGTGCACCCTGTTCGCGCTTCTTCTCCGCCTGTTTGTGCGCTTTCTTCAGGTGCTTGTGCCAGGCGACTTTCTTTCGCTTGTTCATGGGTACCTGTACCTCTTCAGATCAAAGCGTTAGGAGTAAGTAGTGTGGGCAGCCAACACCGCCCTCTTTCCTGATGTCCAGGCGTTCAAGGCGGCGCCTATCTCTCACCACACAGGTTGAGAACGCATCACCAACGATTTGGTGACACCAATCACTCTTCTGGTTCCAGCGTACTCTCTTCTTCGAGATCGGTCTCGTGCATGTCGGAATCTTCTTCGTCCTCATCTTCGTTGTCGAGGTATTCGCCATCCTCGCCGTATTCGTCTTCCTCCGCGCCGTGGCGCAGCAACGAATCTTTGATGTAGGGACGCACCGTCTCGCCGCCGCCCTGTGTGGGGAAGCTCACTCGCCCAAACTGGCTAGGATGCTGGAACGTTTCGCGGACAATCAGCCGCACGGCTTGTTCGTGCAGTTCGGTGATACCGGCGGCGTATTGGTTGCCGCCATCCATAAACTTGATGAGACGGCTCGCCAGACGTGGCTCGATGCGCCCGATGCGCTCGCCTGCGCCGTTGACGACGTAGAGCAGATTGCCTTCGCGCTGCAAATACACCTGCTCACCCGCCGCCAACCGCGCCAGCACGCTAGGCGGCGCCAGATCGACAAGGTTGGTAAAGCCGGTTTTGCCGGTTTCTTCGATGAAGAGGCGCGGATCAATGCGCTCATGCGAGGCGCGCGAGGCGTCCTGTGGGGCGCTATCGCCCAGTTGGGCCAGCCGATCCAGGTTTTTTCGCGCGATGCTGTTCGTTGGATCAACGGTCAGCGCCTCGCTGTAGGCGGCCTTTGCGTCGGCGTACTGGCCCAACTCGCTGAGCGCTTTGCCAAGCCGGTTGAGCGTGCTGAGATCATGCGGGAAGGCGCTCAAAATCTGGCGGTTGATCGTGACGGCCTCTTCCCAGCGGCTCTCAAGCGCCAACTTGATGGCTTGCTCGGTCAACTGGCGTTGCAGGCGCGCACGCTCCTCCGGCTGATAGGTCACTTGTGGCATGTGGTGTGTAGTCCTCCCAAAGGGAATACCCGTCGCTGTGGTTAGGGATCAGGGCAGGCGCTTTGTACGTGAGGCAGGTATACGTCCCATATACTTCCCACGGAAAAGCGCACGACGCCAGAGGCGTATTTTACCACAACCCGCCAAGCAATTGCCACATGGCGACCACACCTATACGTATACGGCAAACACTCGAGGCGCTACTCCGCCTCGTCAGTGTTTGTGGCGCTCTGCGCTTCAGCCTGCGCCGCCCGCTCCTCCTGGGTAGCCACTATGCCCGGCGGCAACGGTTGATCCTTGCCTACTGGCTGACCAAGCAGCTCCTGCATGTCGAGCGCATTGACGATGCCGTAGTTGCTGGCGTTGTTGTTCATGATGATGTGCAGCTCGCTCCCCTGTAACTGCGCAGCGATGCGCTTTGCGCGATCTGCCCAGGGCGCCAGTTCCTCGCGTGTGTAGAGGTAATCGAAGCGGTCGCGGCTGCTGGCAAGCCCCTTGCCATACCATTTGTGCGCATTGCGCCCATGAAAGCGCACCATTGAGAAATGCGGATCGGTCAGCATCACGACGGGCGGCACGGAACCTGTCCCGATCTGCGGCTCATCCACCGCGCAGTAGGCCAATCGTTGCTTGCTCAGCGTCTCCTTCAGGATCGCGGCGTTTTGTCCATCCACCCAGGAGCGATGGCGAAACTCGACGGCGATGGTGTCATCAGGCAGCGCCTCACGCACCGTCTCGAAGTATTCGAGATGCTCGTCGCTGAAGGTGAACCACGGCGCAAACTGAAAGAGGATCGCGCCGAGCTTGTTGCTCTCGCGTAGGGGCTGGATCATCTCGCTGAAGCGCGCGAAGGTATCGGCATGGGGAGTCTGTGGCTGTTTCTCGTCGTCACGGTGATGCCAGGTCAGTTCGCCGTAGGCCTTCACATCGAAGACGAAATCATCGGGTGTGCGGTCGGCCCACATCTGAAAGTTGCGCGCCGGTTGCAGGCTATAAAACGTGGAGTCCACCTCCACCAGAGAGAAGTAGCGGGCGTAGTAGCTGATGCGCTGCGACTTCATGCTGGCTTTGTTGTATTCATCGGGATAAAACGGCGCGTGATCCGTCCAGCTTGCCGCGCCCACCCGAATGCGCGCATGCCCCGAAGTGATAGGTTGTTCACCGCTCGTCTGTGTCTCAAGCTGCTCCGCCATCTATTTCCTCCGCCTGGCCATATCAGGCGCGTCTCTACTAGTCACCTCATTTCTATTCTATTCTCGCCATCCTACGCCAGAACGGCGCCAGTCTGGCAAAACTGGTCAGCCGCAGACAATCTCATGCGCTATTCGACAACTGCTCCATCGTTTGGTAGCTCACCTTCCTCCACTCCTGAATGCTGATGCGTATTGAAAGGGGTCAGCGCTTGCGTCCCTAGCCACCCAATGAACAGGCCAACAACTGTTGCAGATAACAAGGCTCCTTCCAATTGTGAAAGCGTTAGAGGCGCCTGCCACGTGCCCTGAAACCACTGAGGAGCAACAAGAAAGGTAAGGCACTCAAGTCCATACAGCGCCAGACAGAAGACAAAAGCATACGCCAGACCAAAGGCAAACGCCGCCAGCTTCTTCCCTGTTTTCTTGGCGACCATGGCCGTCGGAATGACGAGCGCCCCCAACACGATGAGGATGATCATAAAGCCAAGCGCATCGCCGCCCACCTTTCCCAGCACGCCGACGACGCCATGATGAGTCCACGCTGCGGCAAGTTCTTTATACGAGCTAAACAGCCAAATGCCAAGCATAATGGGCGTGCACCAGAGGACGACTTTGCCGATCCGCCGACGAATCGCTTGCATCTGTGCGTCAGTGTCCATAGCAGATGTACTCATGGCAAAAACTCATCCTCTCCAAGGCGCCTATGCGCTTCACGATACGACAATTGTACCACCTCGCCAGCGAACGCTTGACAGCCTGCCCGCGCTCAGGCATAGTAGCCGCATTCACACTTTCATTCCTGGTGTTCCCTGTGTTCCCTTATGTTCTCTATGTGTTCTCTGCGCTTCAGCTTTCGGCCATACTGTGCCTTCCAAAATACTTGAGGCGAGAGGAGTGATACGCCATGTCAAACACGCGCGGCTGGGTTAGCCCTCCTGATGACCATGGTGATCTACATGATGATCTCGATGATCTGACCAATGATAGGGCTGATGATAACAACACAGGCATGGCAAGCGCCAGCCCTACTCATGCCGCCACCAATGGCGCGCCTGCTCCAACGCGGCGCATCTCGGCGGCCCGCTGGGCGTTGCTCTGGCTCAATGTCGGACTGCTGGCGCTCTGCGTGACGCTGGCCGCCGCGAATATGTCGCTGCTGCATATTGGCAGCGCAGGCGCGGGTGTGGCTCCCACTGTAGTAAGCTCACCAACTGTAAGTAGCCAAGCGACAAGCAACCCATCGCCTACAGCGAATGCGACCGCTACAGCGACAGAGACAGCGACGCCCACCACAACGTGTTGCGCCACCGGGCCAACCGTCATCCCTACCCAACAGCCAACTCGCCCACCGGCGACCCCCACTCCTGTACCAACTACCGTGCGTAACAACTGAGTAGGTCGGCTTGCTATGTTTCATCCTGTTTGACACACCGCGCGCATGCGGTCTATACTTGCCTAATAGGCGGAACGCATCAAAATGGAGCGCCGCGCCGCTTCTTGTGGCGTTTGGCGCTCTATGGCATATCACGAACGTCATGACTTATCAACAACAGAGAGTGAAAGCGAAACAGGAGTATTGGATGGCAGAGCAAGACAGCGAGACGGTGGCGCAATCGGCGACCGACATGGAGGGGGAGTCGCAGGCGCGGCCAGGGACGGAAGGCACAGCGCCTGAAGACGAACAGGACGCCGCCCAACGTATCGCCACCCTTGAAAGCCAGCTTGCCGAGGCGCGCGCCGAAGCCGCCCAGAATTGGGATCGCTTCCTGCGTGAACGCGCCGAGATGGAGAACTTCCGCAAGCGCCAGGAACGCATCGCAAATGATCGTGTCCAGCGGGAGAAGCGTGAGATATTGGGGCGGGTGCTCGATGTGGTGGATAATCTCGACCGTGCGCTGCGCTATCAGGATACGCTTGACCGCGAGGGCCTGCAACAGGGGATGCGCATGCTGGAATGGCAACTGAACGAACTGCTGAAGGCCGAGGGGCTGACGGTCGTGCCAACCGTTGGACAGCCATTCGATCCGTATGTGCATGAGGCGATAGAATCGGTCGCGTCGGACGAATATCCTGAGGGGGTCGTCGTCGAAGAGGCGCGCAAGGGGTATAAACTTGGCGATGAGACGCTACGCCCGGCGCGGGTGAAAGTCAGCGCGGGGGCGAAAAAGTCTGGCGTGGAGCAATAGAGCGCCATAGAACTATAGCAGAGAGAGCATGGCGTACAAAGATTACTATAAAATCCTGGGAGTAGCCCGCACCGCCAGCGCCAACGACATCAAGAAGGCGTTTCGTCA
Source organism: Pseudomonadota bacterium (assembly GCA_021324535.1). Lineage (GTDB taxonomy): Bacteria > Chloroflexota > Ktedonobacteria > Ktedonobacterales > JADMIN01 > JAJPIU01. Next base: position 2,891 of record JAJPIU010000245.1, on the reverse strand, counting down.
GCTTGCGCGCAAATATCATCCTGATGTGAACCCAGGCGATAAAACGGCTGAGGCGCGGTTCAAGGAGATCAACGAGGCATACGAGGTGCTCTCCGATCCTGAAAAGCGCCGTAAATACGATACGCTCGGCCCCAACTGGCAGGAACAGTTTGGCCCTACGCCAAGTCGCACACGCGCAGGTAGCGCAACAGGCGGCCCGGACGGGCGAGCTAGCCGGAGCAGCGGCAGACCAAGCTATGACTTTGCCGACCCGACAAACTTCAGTGAGTTCTTCGAGACGCTCTTTGGCAGGCGCGCAAGCTCGACAAGCGGAACCAGCGCGCGCAACACCAGTGCGGCGGTGCGTCGCAAAGGCGAGGATGTCGAGCGGACGGTGGAGATCACGCTCCGCGAGGCGTATACCGGAACCACGCGCATGTTCAATATCCAGCAGACTGATCCTTGTGTCATGTGCAAAGGCACGGGTTTGCAGGATGGGCGCGCCTGCCCTGTATGCAACGGTTCGGGCGTCATTACCCACACACGCAAGCTGGAGGTCTCGATTCGCCCTGGGGTGGATATTGGCTCGCGTGTGAAGGTAGAAGGCGAGGGGCAACCCGGCATAAACGGTGGCCCACGCGGCGACCTCTATCTGATCGTCGCCGTCAAGCCCGATCCGCTCTACGAGCGCAAAGGCGACGACCTGCTGATGGACGTGCCGACGCCCCTGACGACGGCGGTGCTGGGCGGCGAGGTGACGCTCCCAACGATTGACGGCAAGCGCGTGGTACTGACGATTCCGCCTGAGACGCAGAATGGGCAAACGTTCCGGCTGGCAGGAAAGGGGATGCCACGCGAGAACGGGGGATATGGCAATCTGTTGGCGCGCGTGCAGGTGACACTGCCTCGCCGCCTGAGCGCCCGCGAGCGGCAGCTTTTCGAGGAGCTTGCGCGCGAACGCCCTGTGGGGTAAGCCTTTGGCATGCCCCACGTCGTCCCAGCTTTACGGTGGCGGCTTTGTGTTTGGGATACTCAGCTAAGCTAAATGAAGGAGCCTGTGCGATGACATCTCCTACCTCCCCTCAGCCCGTAACAGAGCAGCATAATCAGTATAACCTCGCTGGCCGAGTGGCGCTGGTGACGGGCGCGCTGGGCGGCCTGGGGCCAGCGATCTGCCAGGTGTTTGCCCAGGGGGGCGCTACTGTGGTTGGGGTGGCTGGCGAATCACACGGCGACCTGGCTGGCGCGCTGGCCGAACTGCGGGGCGCGCTCTCGCTAGCGGATGGAAGCCGTCTGACGCTGAAGAAGGCCGATCTGCTGGATGAGGCGCAGGTGGCGCGGCTGGTGAGCGAGGTGGTCAGTGAACAGGGGCGGCTCGACATTGCCGTGAACACGGTGGGTGGCTACGCGGCTGGTCAGCCCGTCGCGGAACTGAGCGCCGAGACATGGGATCGCATGCTGGCGCTGAACGCGCGCACGGCGTTTCTTGTCTCGAAGCATGTCGCCGCGCCAATGATCAACCAACAGTGGGGACGTATCATCAGCATCTCATCGCGCGCAGCCCATAGCGGACGCCGCAACGCCGCCGCCTACGCTGTGGCGAAGCAGGCCATCATCACGCTGACCGAGACCCAGGCCGAGGAGCTTCGCGACGCACGTGTCACCGTCAATGCCGTGCTGCCCAGTATCATAGATACCCCCGCCAACCGGCGTGCCATGCCCAATGCCGACACCAGTCGTTGGCCTACACCTGAGCAGGTGGCCCGCGTGATCGCGTTTCTGGCCTCAGATGATGCGGGACTAATCAACGGAGCAGCCATTCCTGTGTATGGTCTGGCGTAGTAAGGCAGGTTCTACCTGCTTTACCGTCCCTTCCTTCCCCATACGCTCCAATAATACGATCTTTTGCACGATCCGTACAGCGGGTCGTTGAATAACCTCTGAGGAGGAAGATGTCTTACCCCTGCTCCACGGTGATCTCATTCTGCACGGAGAAGACGCCAGGCACGTGCCAGACCTCTTGCTCGGCGGAGGCGCGGTGGCGACGCGAGGGAAGCTCGCCCAGCAACGTCACGTCGCCGTCGTGTACGGTGATACGCAACTGTCCCAGGTAGGGAGAGATCGCAGGGTTCTCATCGAGAATCTGCCAGATCGCGCCGGTGAGTTCACCATCACCCCGCACGCGCGGGCCAGAGGCCACCTGCTCTATGCTGGCGTTGAGCAAGAGCGTCAACCCGCCGCCACGTAGATGGATACCACCGGTGCGCGTGGTGGAGACCGCCCAGGAAGGAGAAAGCAAGACCCGCTGCCCCTGCGCTTCCACCAGCTTGAAAAACGGATCGGATGGCAGCGAGACTTCGGACAATGGATTGCTGCGGATGCGCACAAGCAGATCGAGCGCCAGTCCGGCGCGCAGGTCGAGCGCCAGCCCTTCGAGCCGCCCTATGTAGCCCTCATGGCAGCGCACTCGCATTCCCCTGCGAAGATCAATCGTATCGGGGATCGGTGCTGGAGATTGCGCGCTGTTCAAGGGGATCGTGCGGATCGTGTGTCCCCATGGGCGCAGCGATTCATCGGGACGCAGCCGCAGCCAGAGTTCATTGCTGGCCGGACGGAGCCGCGCGCCCATCAGCCGCCCCATCGGTCGCTCCGGGTCGCCCCGATAGCGCGCCGCCACGCTGGGCAGATCGCGCCCATAGACCCGCTGCCCAAACCGGAAAATACGCCGCGACGGGGTATCCCCATACACATTGCGTTCGCTAAACAACGCCGTCTCCCTTGATCCTCGAGCCACATTCACTACCATCTAAATAGTATACCCGTTCTGTTCGCTGTTGTGGAAGCGCCTTTTCTGCGGATGTGCGCGTGCGCGCGCCTGCGCCTTTCCACCATGCCCATCATCGCCCATCATC
>JAJPIU010000234.1 GCA_021324535.1 Pseudomonadota bacterium | reverse complement strand
GCAGCGGTCCAAGCGCAGGCCGAACGCTTCGTGGGGTGGCTCGCCGCGCTCATTCCGCTCGACCGCTTCCTCAAAACCGGCTTCTGTAGCGCAAAGTTTCAATGGCTCTCTACTTAGAGAGCGGACGGTGCTTCAGCTACCAAGGCCGCCGACGCGGCCTCGTCTGGGGTGAAGAGATCGTTCGCTGGCAAGCAATGAAGCATGCCACACGGCGGGCGTGCAACAAGAAGCGCCGCCGTCTCAGGCAGCGTGTCCGGCTGGCGCTCGGTCTGGTGAGCAGGTTCACATGGACAAACAGTGGCGCGCTCTCTCGTAGCGCCGCGCTCCTGGGCGGCGTGTCTCGCCGATCCAGACGCGACGTTGCCTATAAGCCTTCTGCTCTCAAAACAGCGTCATCTGCTGGGGAGCTTCCTCAGTGGGGGGCTGCTCTGGTTGGCCCAACTTGCCCTCGGCGGCCAGCCGACGCGCCTCGGCCAGCGCGGCGGGCAGGCCCTCCTGAAAGTCGCGCCGCACCGTTGCCAGCAGTTCCTCGCGGTGGAGTGCGGCAGCGGGATTGTACATCGCCACGACGATGCGCCCGTTGGCCAGCCGCGCCTGCCCGTGCATCTGTGTGATCTTGGCGCGCGGAAAGGCTGCGCCGAAGCGGGCAAGCGCGGAACTGCCCAGCGTGACGATCACCTTGGGGTTGACCGCCGCAATCTGGCGTGTGAGGTAGCCAGCGCAGGCGTTGACCTCCTCTGGCGTCAGCGGATGGCTCTCCTGCGGGTGATGCTTCACGATGTTGGTCAGGTAGACCTGCGAGCGGCTCAATCCCGCCAGCGTCAACAGTTCATCCAGCAAGACGCCCGACGGCCCGGAGAACGGGCGCCCGCTACGGTCGTCATAGGCGCTTGGCGCCTCGCCGATCAGGAAGACCTCGGCGTGCGGATCGCCCTCGCCCGGCACGGCGCGATGCGCATGTTGGTACAGATCGCACCGCTGGCAGGCCGCGATCTCGGCGTCTATCTGCGCCAGCGGATGGGCTGGCTCGGTTTGCTGCTCAGCTTGTGGGTTGGTCATCCATCGTCTCCTTTGCTTCGGTCGTCTCGTTGGGCCGTTTCACAGGCATTGTCGCCCATGTAGGGGGATTATACGCGATCAGCCAGCGCCAGAGCTTTGCCGTTGGTTTGGTGAAATAGGGCAAGACAGCAAGCGCATGATTTGGGCCGGACAAGAGGTAGGGGAGAATCAGCAAGGGGAACATGAGAAAAAATGAACCGAAAAGCAGCGCAAACACAATCCCAAAGAAAAACAAGGCGCCTGCCGCAGCATAACCTGCCGCCACATACAATGTGAATACCTGCGGCTCTACACCTACCAGAATAAGGATCAGAAGGCTGAACACCAGTATCATATAGTTGAGATGCGCACGACGCAGTTCGTAGTCGGCGCGCTTATTGATTGGTTCATCTCCTGTGAAGCGGCGCCCTCGCTGGCGCACAAGCCAGCGCAACACGAGTGGATAGGCGCTAACTAGCAGTATCAACACAACAAGCAAATACGCTACTGGCCACAATGACACCAGCCACGCGCCAAGCCAGCCAATGACGCCACCCGTCAGGGGATAGTTGGCAAAGGTAGCCACCGCTACGAGCGCAAACAATAGAACAAAGGCAGCCTGGTAACACATGGTGAGGCCAACCACGCGCGGCGGAATATAGGCGCGTAACGTATGCGGCGGCTGTTCGTCGGTAGCGTCCAGTGGCAAACGCGCATAAGCCACATGCGCGCCTATCAGCATGCCAAGGAACGCGCCAAGTAGCGGGAACACTCCTCCCCAGAGTATCCCCCAGGTATAGAAATACGCAGAGGAAAACGAAGGAAGCGGTGAGAACGGGCCAAACAATGCAGGAATTGCGCTCAACAACGAGAAGACCGTCAGTCCAATGAGCGTCCAGCGCCCAACAAGCGCCCCGCGCTTCCCATTCCACCCTGCGTCAAGCTCCTGGCGTGTCACCAGAGAAATCTCGTCATAGTTCATGCCCCACTCGTCGAAACGCTTACGCCAGGTTGTCTCAGTCAGCGTGGCTCGAATCTCAGCGGTGCGGCTAGCGTTTGCGGGGGCGGTGGTTCGTCGCTTCACGACAAGCGCCAAAAGAACTATCAATCCCATGAGCGCCCACAGCCCGCCAAGCATGGAAATATACGGCGTGTCGCGTCCGCTCGTCAGCCCATTGAAGAATATTGCCACTGGCATGCTGCTCCTTTTGTCGTGGTAGGCAGGCAGGCGGCTGAAGCCGCGCCTAGGGGCTTCGCCACAAAGCCCGCCTTCGCGGTCTAGTTTCACGCAGAGCAAGATAGTATGGGCAAGAGCCAGTGTTCGGCAAGCGACGCATGCCGCCAGAGAGGGCGGCGGTACTTGATGCGCTCTGCCCTATATTCTATCGCCTGCCAGTTACGCATACGCCCTACACAGACGAGTCCGCGCAGGCGGCCTTCGTGGCGCCAGCCCGTAGGCGCGGCTTCAGCCGCCCGCCACGCCCGCCCCCGCTCACCATCCGCCACTTGCGTGCGTTCACGCGCCCACCATCACCCCGCTGGCGTAAACTCTTCCCGCAGCAACCCGTGTAGTTGGAGGTCGTGATACGCGCCCTTCCAGTAGCCGCGCTGGCGCAGCGTCCCCTCGCAGCGAAAGCCCAACTTCGCCAGCGTGCGCGCCGATGCCTCGTTTTCGGGCACGACCTCCGCCTCCACACGGCGCAGCCCCATCTGATCGAAGCCAAACGCCAGCATTGCGCTGAGCGCCTCCGGCATGAACCCCTGTCCCCAGGCTGAGCGCGCAAGATCGTAGCCGATTTCGGCGTTGCGCCAGCCCTGGTTCCACCGAACGAAGCCGCCGGTTCCAATCAGTGTATCATCCGAGGCGCGGGCGATGCCCCAGCGCCAACGCTCCTTTGCTGCGAAGCTGGCATGCAGGCGCGCGATCAGCGTCTCTGCCTGGGCAGGCTCGGTAAATGTCGGAATATCAAGATAGCGCGTCACCTCCGGGTCGCTCAGGATCGCGAAGAGCGCGGGCGCATCTTCCGGGCGCATCTCGCGCAGGATCAGCCGCCGCGTTATCAGACGCGGAAACGTCTCGAATGCGTACATGCATTCCCTCCTGCATCATAACTTCATGATAGCTTCATGGTGCGATAGACGAAGCCTCGTGCGCAGAGATGGCAGGCGCGCCGGGCAACGCAGCCGCGTTCGCCAGCCGCCGGGCGATCCCTGGTCCCTCGTAGATAAAACCAGTATAGAGCTGGATGAGCGCTGCGCCCGCATCGAAGAAGCGCCGCGCATCATCGGGCGTGAAAATCCCACCACAGCCGATAATAGGCAAGCGTTCGCCTGCACGCTCAGCCAGAAAGCGCACAACTTCCAACGCGCGGCGCTGCAACGGGCGCCCGCTCAACCCGCCTGCCTCGTCGCGCAATGTTGCAGGCGTGTGGTCGCTCAACCCATCGCGCGAAATCGTAGTGTTGACGGCGATCAGTCCGCTAGCTCCGCACGCCAGGCAGACTTCCATAATCTCATCCAGCGCGGCGTCGGTCAGGTCGGGCGCCACCTTGACGAGCAATGGCTTGGGCGTGGCGCGCCTATCGCGCGAGGCGTACTGGCGCAGGCGGGCGATCAGCGCTACCAGCAGCGCATGAAGTCGGTCACGCTCCTGCAATTCACGTAGGCCAGGCGTATTGGGCGAACTGATGTTGATGGCGAAGTAGTCACCGAAGGGATAGAGCAGTTCGAGGGAGCCGAGGTAGTCGGCGATGGCGTCGTCCAGCGGCGTGATCTTCGACTTGCCCAGGCTGATCCCAAGCGGCGCGCCCTGAAGCTCCCGGCGTGGCAGCGCGGCAAGCCGTGTGGCGACCGCCTGTGCGCCCTGGTTATTGAACCCCATGCGGTTGATCAATGCCTCATCGGCGGGTAGACGAAACAGCCGTGGCCTGGGATTCCCCGGCTGGGCGTGAAGGGTGATCGTGCCGACCTCGACAAAGCCAAAGCCAAGCGCCACCAGCGCGGGAACGGCGACAGCGTTTTTGTCGAAGCCAGCCGCCAGCCCAATTGGATTGGGGAAACACAACCCAAAGACGACACGCTCCCGTTTGGGATCGGCACGCAGAGTTGGCCCGGTGTCCAACGCGGCCAGCAGCCCAAGCGTCCCCCGCAGAGGCGCCGCACGCGAGGCAAACGCCATTGCGCCCAGCATGCGCTCATGAATGGCTTCAGGATCGCGCCCGGCCACGCCAAACAGCAGCGGACGCGCAAGGCGCTGATAGAGCATATCGTCGGTCTTTTCGGCTAGCGCAACTACTGAGACTACTAGGGCAGCGCCAGATAGCTCGCCACCCGCGTATAGGTCGCCTCATCCATCCCACCTGATGCGCGCCAATAGCCGAGCAACCGGCTGATGCGCACCGCCGCATGCAGTGTATATCCGGCGGCGTTGAGCTGCGCTGCGGCGCCCTGCTCGCGATCCACCAGCACGGCTACATCGCGCACGCGCACACCGTTTGCTTCAAGCGTGCGAATCGCTTCGAGTTTGCTGTCGGCGTGCGTCACCAGGTCGTCAATCAACAGCGCCGTCGCGCCAACATCGAAGACGCCATTGATCGAGCCGGAGAGGCCGTGTGTCTTTGGCTCGCGCGGAGTGATCATCGGGACGCGCGTGATGTGTGAGAGAACGGCTACCAGGGGCGTCGCGGCCATTGGGATGTCGGCGTAGACATCAAAGGTCAGCCCATCCCTCGTGATCAATTCATCAAGCGCCAACACGGCGGCGTCCAGCCCATCCGGGAAGGAACGCAACACCCGCAGGTCGAGGTAGATCGGCGAGAGTGGCGCGTCCGGCTTGGTCTCGTGCAACTTCAGCCGAAACGCGCCAAACTTCACGGCGCCACAGGCCAGCAGCGCATCTGCGAAGGCGCGCTGGCGCTCGGTCATGTCGTTCTTGTCTTTCTCAGACTTCGACTCAGTGGCCTCGCCGGTTGTCATCCCATTTCCTTCCTATCACTTCACTCACGCTAGTGGTTAGACTACTTTGAAATGGCGAGAGGAGGTGGTATGGTACAGGAACAGATTGCCCCCAAAGGAGGTTCCCATGCCACGCAGTCCGCTCGCGTTTACCTT
>JAJPIU010000109.1 GCA_021324535.1 Pseudomonadota bacterium | reverse complement strand
GCCGCCTGCGCGAGATACCGATGGCTGTCGGTCTTCCTCCCACGATAAGCGACAAAGAGCGCGCCCGGTGTGACCTGCCGCGAGTCATCGGTAATCGCCGGAATGGCTGCGCTCAGGGCAGCTTCGGAGAGGGGCGTCTCAGGCGCGGCAAGCGCCCACCCCTCCGGCAGGCGTTCAAGCAGGGTGTGCAATGTCGTCAAGGATGATGTGGCCTGTGATGTATGTGAGGACATGTCGCTCTCCTGATAGGTATCCACTCAGCTTAGTGCTTCTAGAGTGTACAGTATGGCGCCCGACAGGGCAAGCGCCTAAACGCCATGCCACGCTTGACGCCAGGGTCACTCTTCCACTATACTATACTTTGTGAAGTTATAGGCATTGATAGGTCTCTGCCATCCTCACCATCAGGCAATTCGCTTGGGCGACGATGCGCAGGGAACAGGCAATCATGTACATCGGAAAGGGAAGAACAAAAGATGACCAGTACACTGGCGCTGGGCCTCCTCATAGTGCGTGTCATCGTTGGCCTCACAGTGGCGGCGCATGGCGCACAGAAGCTCTTCGGCTGGTTTGGTGGCCCTGGCTTCGCGAGGTTCTCGAAGGGTATGCAGGCGCAGGGGTTGAAACCAGGGAGCTTGTGGGCGGCGTTTGCCGTGTTGGGCGAGCTTGGTGGTGGTCTCTCGCTGGCGTTTGGCCTGCTCACGCCACTTGGCGCGGCGGGCGTCTTTGGGGCGATGCTCATGGCAGGCAGCACGCACTTGGCAAACGGCTTCTGGAATAGCAAACGTGGCTTTGAGTTCCCTCTGACGCTGTTGACCGTCGCGCTCGCCCTGGGGTTGACCGGCCCCGGAGCCTATTCGCTCGATGCATTGCTGGAGCTACGCTGGCCCGCAGTGGTCGTGTTCGTCGCGCTGGCCATCGCCGCGCTTATCGTGGTTGCGATTGGCCTGCTCCTCAAACGCGCGGCTCCTTCGGCTGCGCAAGCGCAACCAGCACAACCTACGCAGCCATCCCAGCCATCCCAGCCATCTCAGCCTGAACCCATGAAGAAGCCAGCTTAACAGGTTCCTAGAGACGAGCGCAAACGTTCCAGGTTGGGGTATACTGCTGGCGGCGTTCCATCAAGAAAGAGGATGTCTCATGAGCCAGTCAATGGATACCCCAACAGCGCGTTTTGCGGCGATTGTCTCGGCGCTCTGCGATCAGCCGGGCGTCACGCCGCCAGCGGATGGCCCACAGGCAAAGCAAAGTTTTGGCGCGAATGGTTTGAAGATACACAACAAAATCTTCGCAATGCTCGTCGGAGAGCGGCTGGTCGTCAAACTACCCAAGCAGCGCATTGACGATCTGCTTGCCGACGGGCAGGGTGAGCGTTTCGACCCACGGCGCGATGGACGACTGATGCGCGAGTGGTTTGTGCTCTCACCAACGTCTGATGAAGACTGGCTTGCGCTGGCAAGGGAGGCGCTGGCGTTTGTCGGCGAAGCCTCGACTGGCGAATCCTCAGCCGCTCCCTTCGCCGGCCCTCGCAGGGGCGCCAGCGAACCCTGACGCCTGGCTTCCAGTCGGCTCGTGATGAGCGGTGTCCGCATGGTAGTCATCTCCGTTGGGGCTAGAGGGGTCTGCATGGACGGTGATCGCCGCCAGACGTGGCTGCGCATGGAAGAGCGCGTGCCGCACATTCTCGACGATCTGGTGTCCCTCGCGCACGGACAGGTCTTCATCCACCGCAACGTTCAACTCTGCGAGCAACGCATGGCCGAACCAGCGCATCCGCACCCCCTCGACACGCTGCACGCCCGGCACGCCAGCGGCAGTGCGCTCCAGGTCGTCCACAAGCTGGGGGTCTACGGCATCCATCAGTCGCCGCCACATCGTCAGGGCCGTATCGCGCACGATGAAGAGGATCGCGACGGTGATGAGCAGGCCAATGATCGGGTCGGCCAGGGGAAAGCCAAGCGCGCTGCCGATCACACCAATCAAGACGGCGAGCGAGGTGAGGCCATCGGCGCGGGCATGCTGTCCATCGGCGACAAGCGCCGCCGAGCCGATCTCGCGCCCCACACGCATCCGAAAGATGGCGACTCCCTCATTCCCCAGGAAGCCGACAATCGCCGCTAGCGCCACCCAGAGGATATTGTGAAGCGGTTGAGGATGCGCTAGCTTGAGGATGCTTTCATACGCAGCGACAACAGAGCTGGCGAAGATCATTACAACGATCACCACGCCAGCCACATCTTCGGCGCGCCCGTAGCCATAGGTATAGCGGCGGGTCGCCATGCGCTGCCCTAGCGCAAAGGCGATCCAGAGGGGAATGGCGGTCAGCGCATCGGAGGCGTTGTGGATGGTATCGGCCAGCAGACCAACGCTGCCACTGAAGAAGACGATGATCACTTGGAAGAGCGCCGTCACGCCCAGGCCCAGCAGCGATATTTTCACCGCCCAGATGCCCCGCTCACTGCCTTCCAGCGCCGAGTCAATCGGCATATCGCCGTGGCTATGGCCGTGTGCGAAGGGGAGCATATCCTGAACAACACCAAGCCAACCCGGCCATTCGTTGTGGTCGTGATCGTCGTGGTCGTGATCGTGGTCATGCCCATGATCGCTTGCATCTCTGTGCTCATGTCCATGCACATGTCCATGCGAATGCTGCTCGGCCTGAGGGAGTGGTTGTGGGCCACCCAGCGCGTGGGCGTGCAAGCGCGCGTGCTCCTCATCCGATAGGCTGACATGCTGGGATTCATTGCCTGGGGCAGGGCCATCATCAGGGTGGATGTCGTGCAACGACGCTCTATCGGGGCGCATACGAGCCTCCTGGTGGGATAAACCGGTCGGTCAGACAGACATTGGATGTACCCTACCACACCCGGCAGATGTGGCGCCTGTGGCTCTCTTGTGGCTCTCCTGATATTCTTTCGTATGGGTGGCGCGCCTCGATAGAAGTTTGCCAGACGGCGTTCTTCGTATGCCTCTAAGGTTTGTAGACACTTGTAGCTTGTAGACAATGGCTATAAGAAATAGTGTTGCAGCGCCGGTCATGCGGAGGAACGTCGCACATGATACGTCATAACGTGGGTTCGTAGGAGGCAGTTTCGCAAATCGCCTTGCATAGATGAGCTTTCTGCGATAACATTGTGGTCGTTTATTGTCCTTAATAGATAGCCAAGGCGCTTGAATTGCGGCCTGGTGAGTTTCGCAAATTGGGGCGGTTTTGGCGCAGAAAAGCGATTTGCGACGGCTGAGTTTATTTGAGGTCAATTCGGGGCTTGCGTTTTGGCGAACGGTCTGTTATAGTGGTAAAAGAAGGCTGTCGCGCTGCCTCCAGGGCATTTTTCTTAGGGAGCAATTTCCGGCGCATGGTCGGCGCTTCCTTGGCTTCGACCCGTTCGAGGGTACTGATCTTTTATCCCCTCCCTCTCCTTTTGCTGCGTGAGCGGCGCTTCCTTGGCTTCGACCCGTTCGAGGGTACTGAAAGATCTGACGGTGCGGGCGCTCGTCGCCCACTGGGGAGAGCGCTTCCTTGGCTTCGACCCGTTCGAGGGTACTGAAAGGCTGTTGCGCCTGTCACAGCAAATGTCGCAAGAAGCGCTTCCTTGGCTTCGACCCGTTCGAGGGTACTGAAAGCCCAACCCTGTTCTTGCGCGCTCAGGCTCGTTGGCAGCGCTTCCTTGGCTTCGACCCGTTCGAGGGTACTGAAAGAACTTCAGCTACACAAAGCGCAGCCACTCATTTTTATGCTTCCTTGGCTTCGACCCGTTCGAGGGTACTGAAAGGTGAATGGTTCATGACTGGCGGCGCGTGTGGCCGTCTGCTTCCTTGGCTTCGACCCGTTCGAGGGTACT
>JAJPIU010000018.1 GCA_021324535.1 Pseudomonadota bacterium | reverse complement strand
GTGAGCGCGCGTTGGAAGTTGTGCGCCCGATGGAGCAGGCTCCATCGCCCATGCGCCAGCCGCTTGACCAACGCGCGATCTCCGTTTTGCTCCGCCTGCTGGATTGCTCTGGTGATGGCCGCGAAAGGCATATACTGGAGCTTGCGTTCGAGCAGCGCGACGATTCCGCTTACGTCACCTTCCTGCCAGTCGCGGAGCGCCTCTAAGGCTTGTCGTCCCTCATAGCGGGGAATGGTCTTGGGGACACTGAGAACAAAGTCTTTGCACTCGCATACCCAGAGCGCATGGCAGTAGCGAACAATGGCAGCCACCGGAAACGAAGGGAGGCGCCGCTGGCCGTGAACATGCTGCATAAAAACAAAGCTGGCGTTGAAGTCCTCGCGCATGGCCTCAAACAAAGCCAGCTTGGCGGCAATCAGTTCTGAGGTTGGCGATTGGATTCTCGTTATTTCTCCTGCGCTCATATATACTCCCTCGGAATCTACTCAGGCGCTTACTGAGGGGAAGTTGTGCGCAAGCAGCGTTCCAATCGTGTCACCCTTGCCCTATGATGCGCTCGCGTTTGCTATAACAATGTGTATCTGACCCAAACAGGCCCCCAAAAAGGAGAACACATTGACCAGCCAGTCGGAGCAGATCGCAGCCGCCTCGCCCACCTCTGCGTCCACATCGCCAACCTCACCCACGGCGCCCAGGCCACAAACAGGGCATGGGTTACTCACCGTGCATATAGCGACGTTGCTCTTTGGGCTGGCTGGCGTGCTGGGACGGCTGACTGGCCTGCCCGCGCCACTGATTACGTTGGGGCGCGTCGTCTTCGCGGGGCTGGCGCTTGGCATCGCAGTTGTCTTCACGCGCGCGTCGCTTCGCCCCCGACGCCGCGCCGATCTCGCGTTGCTGATTGGTCAGGGCGTGTTGCTCGCCATCCACTGGACGACGTTCTTCCAGGCCATCGTCGTCTCAAATGTGGCGATTGGCCTGCTGGCATTCTCCAGCTTTCCCCTCTTCACCGCCGCATTCGAGCCGCTCATCCTCAGGCAGCGGCCCAGCGCCATCCAGTTTGGCGCAGCGCTCTTCGTCATCCCTGGCGTTGCACTGCTCGTTCCCTCGCTGAGCCTGAGCAACGGCGCCACACAAGGCGTGCTCTGGGGTGTGCTGGCGGGCGCGACGTTTGCGCTGCTTTCGGTGCTCAACCGGCAGCTGACGCGAAGCTACCCCAGCATGGCGATCAGCCTGTATCAAGACTCTGTGGCGGCGCTGGTACTGCTGCCGACGTTGCTCTTTGTGCCCACGGGCGGCCTCTTTACGCTGCGGACGCTGCTGCTGTTGCTGGCGCTGGGGCTTGGCTGCACGGCGCTGGCGCATACGCTGTTCATCGCGGGGCTACGTCAGGTGACAGCGCAGGCCGCCAGCCTGATCGCCTCGCTCGAACCCGTCTGGGGCATCCTCTTCGCGCTGCTGTTGCTAGGCGAGATTCCCTCGCTGCGCACGCTGCTGGGCGGCGTAATCATCCTGGGGGCAGCGATCACGCCGGGGGTGTGGGAGTGGTATGGCCAGCGATCACAAGCGATTGAACAAAATTGAAATGTACCGTTGAGGTCGTATCGCTCGTCAATGAGAATAGAGTCTTGCAAATGCTCGAGTAAAGCGGAAAGATAAGGATCAGGTTAGATATGAAGACCCTTCCTTTGCCACGGCTCGATACTCACCCGGAGCTACGAAATTATCTGCTACGCTATTGCAGGCTAAAGCCCGGCGGCGTCTGGCGTGAGCCGACTGGATCGCATCGCGTTGGGTGTTTGGACGCTACAAAAAAGCGAGATGTGCAAAAACTGATGGGCGGGGAAAAGGCAACCCTGGCGATTCAGGATCCGCCGTACAATGTGGTCGCATTTGAACAACAGGCATTGCGCCAGTATATTCGCTGGAGCAGCCGTTGGGTCAGACAAACGGCAGATGCTCTTGATGAGAATGCTGCGCTCTATGTTTGGCTGGGAGCAGATCAGCGCGATGGATTTCAGCCCTTGCCAGACTTTATGGTGATGATGCGCAATACGGAGTTCAAGAGTCGGAGTCTGATTACGATGCGCAATCAACGTGGATATGGCACACAAAAGAACTGGATGGCTGTCCGATAGGAGTTGCTGTACTACCTCAAAGGGGAACCGACTTTTCATGTTGAAGCTGAGTATACCGACATCCCCAAAATCTTGCGAGGGTACTATAAAGAGGTCGGTGGGAAGGTGACGGAGAATCTGGAGCGTAGCAAGTCAGAGACTATTCGCGCAGGAAACGTCTGGGTTGATGTACAACAGATCTTTTACCGTATGGAAGAAAACGTACATGGTTGCTATGCTCAAAAGCCCTTGAAGAGTTGCGACCGCATCATCCAAGCAAGCTCCGCCGTTGGCGATCTGGTCATTGACTTCTTTTGCCATTCTGGATCAACGCTACTCAGTTGCGAGATGTCAGGGCGACGCTGTTTCACAATGGACATCGATCCTGTCTATTGTGAGATTGCCATTAGACGGCTCGAACGCTATCAAGCGACTGGCAAGCTCGGCTGGCAAAACAGCAATCCTTTCGAGACTGAGATAACCTCCGATCCTCAACTACGCGCTTTGCTGGGCGTTGTTGAACAGACGACACCTTCGTTATGGTCTTCTGTCCTGGCATGACATGAAACGAGAGAGATTGTAGACGGAAGAGTTGAGGCGGATCCTTGACGAGCGCATAGACAGCCTGGACAACGCTTCTCAGCTACGAGCAACACTGGATAACCTTGTCTCTCTCTACCCTTTCAACTGGTTTGAATATGTCATTGCCCATTCGCGCGGCCTTTGAGCGCGAGCAACGTTTACGCCCTTTCCCCACAGAGTGAGAGCAATAGCGCGAAAAACCTAACAGTTATTTATCCATTGCGGCGGCCCAGGCGTGGCAGTTGAAACTTACTCGCTTCCTGGCGCTCCTCGGCCAAATGCCGCTGATTGCGCCGACGAATCGCCAGCGCATAGAAGGCCGTGTGCGCGCCAAGCAGCGCCAGCCCGAAGAGAATCTCCCACACAAAGGGAACACCATGCCCACCGATGAATATTTCTGCGCTGTAGCTGGCCGGCTGGTTGTTGATGATGGACCACAACTGGCGTATCTCACCGACCGCGCCGCCAAAGCTCAGCGCGCCCAGCAGAGCAATTACCGTGATGATCAGCATGCTGCCACCGCTACCGGATAGCCCAATCGCGTCGGCGCCACGCCTGCCGGGGCGCAAGCGCCAGCGAAACGCACGCTCGATCTCCTGCGAGGCGCGCTTGAGCCGCTCAATGTAGTATTCTTTGACGGCGCCCAGCGCAATGCGCGCCTCACGTTCATCCTGTCCTAGCTCGAAGTAGTGCACGAAGAACGCGAAGCTCAGAAGAGTGAAGATGAGTAGGCCGAGCATAGCGAGCAGCGTCACCTGCAAGCGCGCCGTATGTGTGGCCGCGCTGACCAGCACGCCCAGGCCAGTGGCTAGCACGCCCACTGAAAGGAGATAGAGGTTGAAGAGGTTGGCGCCTTCTTCCCTGGCCTGATAGGCGACCGTCGCAGCGTAGTTGAACTCCGCCAGCAGCAGGCTCTCGGCCTTCACCTGCATGTCAACCCCGCCGACCGGAAGGGCTTCCTCGCCGGTTTCCGTCGCGCCGCTTGGGAGCGTCTGCGCATCCTGCCCAAGATAGGGAACCCCGCTCCCAAACGGCATATTGGTGGGATCAAGCGTCATTGGCGCCCCCTTCCCTGAAGCATAGAACGTTGTAGCCTATCGCTTGCTGATCATCTCCGTGATGGACAGACCAAACTTGTTCCCCACCTCCCGCAATCGCTTCAATTCTTTCTGCTTGTCAAATGCGCGCTGATAGTATGAGACAAACGCCAGGAATGCGATGAGCAGCACGACTACCGCGACCGCTAATGGCAAGACAACCCCTATCATCTGTTGCACTGAAGACGCGAACTGAGGCACAACCACAGGGTTAAGCCATGCCTGTGTCGCGATGAACGCGGCTCCGGCGAAACACAAGCCAGAGAGTAACCCCACCGTTGAGGAGACCACTGAGGTAACGTTGTGTTTCTCACTCAGTGGCATCGTCTCCAGTCGCCAGCGGAAGGCGTCGGCGATATTGGGCTTGCTGGCGGTGAACTCGCGAATGTAATATTCCTTGACTTCGTTCATGGCCAGCGCGCTGTCACGCCATGCCTGGCGCAGACGGATCAGCTTGATGAAGAACGCAATGCCCAGGATACCCGCGATCAAGAACAGGCCAAGCGCCAGGATTTGCGTATACGCGCGCAAGCCGCCGCCCAATTGATAGATCGCCGCCAGGCCGGAGCCAAGCACGCCGATCAGCAGGAGATAGAGGTTGAACATGCGGGCGCGGTCTTCGATGGCCTGGTAGGCGGTTGTGCCCGCATAGTTGAACTCTTCGAGCAGCATGTTATCGAGTTTGAGCGTCGCATCAGGGCCGCTCTCTCTGTTCTCGGCGGGTTGTTCGCGCATCTCTTGCGCGTAGGGAGCGTTGCGCGCATAGGGCATGTTGGTGACATCGCGTGGCACTGAACTTCCTCCTAGAGTAGTAGTAGTAGGCGACATAGGGGCTGATTGCGTGGCTGCTGTGGCTGTTGTAGCTGTGGCTTGCGTGCTCTGCCGCCAGAGGTCACGCGCGAGGCTCAGGCCCAGCAGCGTCTTCCCATCGGCGATGGCGCCATTTTGCGAGCGGCTGAGCGCCAGTGTAAGCGCGCTGTCGAGCGGTTCCCAGCGCACCCCCGCGATCTCGCTGGGGTCTGTCGGCTGATCGGGTGTGGCGCCCGACGCCGGCCGCGCATTCACCGCGAGGAACAGCGAGATGACCTCGTTGGTGAAACCCGGCGACGAATACTCGTGGGCCAGCGGACGCCATTCAGTGGCGGCGTAGCCGGTCTCCTCGCGGAGTTCGCGCTGGGCGGCGCGCAAAGGATCACCCTGGTCGCGCTGATCTATCAGCCCGGCAGGCAGTTCCCAGGTGTCGGCGCCAATTGCCGGACGACGCTGACGCACGAGCGCGACCAGCGGTTCGTTCCCTTGTGGGTTCTGGCGGAGCGCCACGATGGCGACCACACCTGGATGATCCACAATCTCATAGCGGGTGACGCCGCCCTGGGGAAGCGGTTGTGTGGCCACACGCAGCCGCAACACCGACCCCTGATAAATCACATCATTGCGTGGCGCTTCGTGCGCTTCGTGCATAAGCATTGCTACTTTCTTCAGCGCCGGATGGACGACGCGCTGAGAGGTTATAAACACTGCTACTACGGATGGCAGCCTGAACAAGTTGGGCAATGAAGCAAAGTTAGAGAGAGCGCATGCGAACAGGGAAAGTGTATCATGTTCTGTGGATGCTGTGAAGAGGGGAAAAGAAAAGCGGAATATTCAGGCGCGGCGCCAGTCATCCGTATCGAGCCAGATCGTTACCGGCCCGTCGTTGGTGAGCTCCACCTGCATATGTGCGCCGAAGCGCCCGCCTTGCGTGGGAACGCCAAACGCACGCAGCGCCTCCATCAGCGCCAGCACGAGCGGCTCAGCGTGCTCTGGGGCAGCGGCTCCCGTGAAGCCAGGGCGACGCCCGTGCCGCATATCAG
Organism: Pseudomonadota bacterium; assembly: GCA_021324535.1. Classification (GTDB taxonomy): domain Bacteria; phylum Chloroflexota; class Ktedonobacteria; order Ktedonobacterales; family JADMIN01; genus JAJPIU01. The sequence continues at coordinate 2,401 of JAJPIU010000018.1, read as the reverse complement.
CATAGAGAGTGAACTGCGAGACGACCAGCGCGCCACCAGATACATCGCGCAGCGAGAGATTGAACTTGCCGTCGGCGTCGCTGAAGATGCGGAGGTTGACGATCTTCTCTGCAAGCAACTTGACCTCGGCCTCGGTATCGGTTGGGCCGACGCCAAGCAAGATCACCAGCCCTGGCGTGGGGTCAAGTTCGCCGACGACCTCGCCAGCCACTGTGACGCGGGCATGAGTGGCCCGCTGTAAGAGCGCACGCATTCCAGAAGCCTACGAGGCGCTTGCTGGAACTGCGGCGGCTTTCGTCTCGGAGGCGCCACTGCTTTTTGGAGCGGCTGGCGCTTCGGTCTTGCTCTCGGACTTTGCCTCTGTTTTCGTCTCGCTTGTAGCCGCGCTGGCGCCCTCAGCGGCGGGAACACTGGCGACCGCCTCCGGGGTACTGGCGGGGCGATGATCTGTGCTATAAAAGCCCGATCCCTTGAACACAATCCCAGTGGCGTGGATCACGCGCTGAACCTCGCCGGAGCAGTTGGGACAGACCCGAATGGGATCATCAGTGATTTTCTGCCAAACCTCGAAGCGGTGGCCGCACGACCGGCACTTATAATCATACGCTGGCATAGGTATGGATATGCCCCCTCGTCAAAACACAAACTGCAAACTAGATACGACTTGAGCGCGTCGCGAACCTGGAAATCTTGGGCGACGCTGCTCTCTTTACATAGTATAGTATATGGCAGCGTCGCCTCGCTTGCAACCTTTACCGAGCATCAATCCGAGCCGACTATCCCAGCGCAATGCGCAGTATTTCGCCTGCGCCCATATCAAGGAGTTCGCGCGCCACCTGTCGGCCAAGCGCAGCCGGACGCCGCGCGGCGCCTTCGCGCTCGATGCGCAGTAATCGCTTTCCGTCGGGGGTGGCGATGACAGCGTGCAGGCGCAGCGTCTTCCCATCGGGCAAGGGGATGGCGTGCGCGCCAAGCGGCGTGCGGCAGCCGCCGCCAAGCGTCGCCAACACAGCGCGCTCAGCGGTGACGGCGCGGCGTGTGGGCAAGTGATCGATCTGATGGAGCAATCGACGCGCATGCTGATCGTTTGCGCGTGTCTCGATGGCAAGCGCGCCCTGGCCTGTCGCGGGAGTCATCACTTCGATGGGCAACAACTCAGTGATATAGTCGGCCAATCCCAAGCGGAGCATGCCAGCCGCCGCGAGGATCGTGGCGTCGGGGCCGTCGGGGCTAAGCGTCTTGCGCAGGCGGGTATCTACGTTGCCGCGTATCTCCACGATATGCAGATCAGGCCGCAGGTGGAGCAACTGCGCACGGCGACGCAGGCTGCTGGTAGCGACAGTCGCGCCCTTCGGCAGATCGGCCAGCTTCAGCCCTTCACGCGAAACCAGCGCGTCGCGGGCGTCCTCGCGCTCGGTGATGGCGGCCAGTGTCAGTCCTGGCGTCACGACGCTTGGCAGGTCTTTCAGGCTGTGGACGGCGACATCTATGCCATGCGCTCCCTGTTCAACGTCTTCGCTATGTGTTCGTTCGGCCTGGGCCAGCGCGTGGTCGTTCATCGGCTGGACGGCTACGTCGAGCGTGCCCGCCAGCAGGGCATGTTCAAGCTCGGCGACGAACACGCCCTTGTCACCAAGCTGCGCAAGCGGCGTATGGAGCGCCTGTGTTCTGTCGCCCTGCGTTTTGATGATCTCGATGCTCAGCCGTGCGTCCGGTGTGCGTTCATGCAGGCGGTCGAGCGCCCAGTTGGTCTGCCAGAGCGCCAGTGGCGAGCCGCGTGACCCGACGATCAGCGGCGCTGCGCCCTGCTCGCCAGCCGATGTGGTTGAAATGGGGGATGATGATTGCATGAATACTAGCCTTTGTACAGGTATGCAAGAAGACGCGCGGAGGTTGGGGAGCCTGGTCGTTGTCCCTTACGCGCAACACACCTACTTAAGCACTATAGCATAGGCCCAAACCGATCCATACAAGAGCAGCCTCGTAGCCGAACACTACAAGGCTGCCCGCATGTCTACCATGCCAACCTGCCAACCTGCCTATTGCCCATTGGGGCTAAAGGCGTAGAGATAGCCATCGCTCACGCTGGCGTACAGAACACCGTTCGAGATAACCGGTGAGCTATAGATTGGTGTATTGAGGAAGCGCGTATACCATACCCGCGACCCATCCGCCGGATTGAGGGCAACGATATAGCCGCTCTCCGTCGTGGTATAGAGAACGCCATTGGCGTAGGCCGGAGAAGAGACCACTGTTCCTACCGGCTGCACAGTCCACACCAGCGCGCCGGTAGAGGCGTTCAGTGCAAAGAGCGTCTTGTACCCGCCGAAGTAGACGACACCGTTGGCGTAGGCGGCGCTGGAATAGATGCCGCTATCGCCCCGGTTGCCCGTGTCATACT
>JAJPIU010000099.1 GCA_021324535.1 Pseudomonadota bacterium | reverse complement strand
TGCTGCATGGTGAAGACCGCCACGCCCTGTGCGCGCAGCAACCCCTTTTCGTGATCATCAAGGCTACGCACGCCCACGATCGCCACGTGCCGTGGGTCCAGTTTCGTCCCGGGGTAGCCGAGATCTACCAGCCGCCGGTCGCCCAGTCCACAGGCTGCCGCCAGCGGCATACCGTGAATGTTCCCGCTCGGCGAGGTGTTCGACGTGTTGAAGTCGCCATGCGCATCCACCCAGATCACGCCGATCTCGCCCTGCGCGTTGGCCGCGCCGCTGATCGAGCCGAGCGCGATGCTGTGGTCGCCGCCCAGCGTGATCACCATCGTATCGGGCGGAATCGCTGCTATCGTGTTGGCGATCTCTTCCGCTCCCGCAATCACCTCGTCGGCGTATTTCATGCGGGGGTCGCCTATCTCACCTGTGGGAAGTTCTGGCAGATCAAGCGTGATGTGGGTTTCTATCGTATGGCCGAGGTCGCGAAGACGTTGTGTCAGCCCGTTTGTGTGGATGGCCGTCGGGCCAAGGTGCGTTCCGATGTTTCCGGCGCCAATGCCCATCGGAGCGTCAACGAGTGCAAGTCGCATAACGAAGGTATCCTTAACGTGTGGGATGTTGGGCACATTCGCCGCTGAACGCGCCCCTTCCAATGTCTCAGTGTACCACGTCCTGCCAACAAGCGGGCATACTATACCGCACAAAATGGCCCCCTTCTCAAGAGCGAGAAGAGGGTTATGCAGCATTGACGACAGAGATGAGGCCGTCGGGAGGGCAGACGCCGTTGAGGGCCAGCGAGACTCGCCGCTCAGGAGCGTGGCGGTACTTTGTTGGCGGCTACCGTTTCCCTGGTAACGTTCTGTCTGGCATGAGGCCGCGCCATCCGCTCTCTAGGCAGCCTTTGTGGCGGGACGCCTCCAGGCGCGCGTTCACGCGCCCGCCTACTTCCCTCTCCCGCTAGGGGAGGGCCAGGGTGTGGGTTACGCCTCGCGCATGCCCAACGGCTCCGCAGGCGCGCCACCCGTCACGCCATCCTTGTGATCGCTCTCGTCAACCGCGTCCTCGGTCGCACTGGCCGCTCCATCTGCGCCATCCAGCGGAGGCGCATCTCTCTCGATGATGCTGTTGGTAGTCAGGGTATCGCCAAGCGGCTCACCTGCGGCGATGGCTCCTGCCGCGATGCGGTCTTCGCTGAGCGCCGGAGTCCCTTCAGGACGGACACGCACGAACGAGAAGGCAGCAGCCGCGACGCACAGCCCAGCGGAGAGGTAGAACACTGCCCGCAGGCCAAGCATGAATGGCGAGGCGATCAGCGAGGGGAAGAACTCCTTGCTGAGCAGATGCGCCTGCGCCGCACCTGGCAGCAGATGTAGCACTGGCGCTGGCAGCAGCGTTCCCAGCGGATTGTAGCCCAGAAAGGCTGCGAAGAGCGCGGCGGTCGGCGGAAGCCCGGCGATCTTGTCGGCGATGGCGGCTGGCAATCCCGCCTGCGTCAGCCCACTCGAAAGCGAGCCAGGTAGCGCATTGGCCAATCCTGCTGTCACGATACTGAAGAAGACGCCAATGCTTACCAGCGAGGCGCCGTTCTGGAAGGTGGAGCGCATGCCGGAGGCCACACCGCGATGCTCGCGTGGCGCGCTATTCATCACTGCCGTCGTGTTGGGCGCTGCGAAGAGTCCCTGGCCGATACCCAGGATCAGCAGCAGTATCAAGAACCAGATGTAGTCGAAGTTGGCGGGCAGGAACGTCAACCCAACGAAGCCAATCACATTGAGCAGCATCCCACTGACCATGAAGACACGCGGATCGAAGCGATCCGAGAGGAAACCGCTGATCGGCCCCATGATGATGAAGCCGACGAGCAGCGGCGTCATATAGATGCCCGCCCACAGCGGCGTCTCCTCGAAGCTGTAGCCATGTAGCGGGAGCCAGATGCCTTGCAGCCAGATCACCAGCATGAATTGCAACCCGCCGCGCGAGAGCGAGGCCAGGAAGCCGCTGATATTGCCCGCTGCGAAGACGTGATCCTTGAAGAGGCTCAAGCGGAACATCGGGTCGCTGGCGCGTAGCTCGATCAGCACAAACAGCCCAAGCAGCAGCGCGCCACCCACCAGCGCCGCGATCACCCAGGGATTGCCCCACCCCATCGGCGAATTGCCATACGGCTCGATGCCATAGGTGATGCCTAGCAGCAGGATGGTCAGCCCGGCGGCGAAGGCGATGTTGCCGGGCCAGTCGAGCCGCTGATTCTTGCGGATGACCGCCGTCTCGCGCAGCATCAGATACGCCCAGACCGTGCCGAAGATACCAAAGGGCACGCTGACCAGAAAGACCAACCGCCAATTGACAGCGGCTAGCACACCACCCAAGATCAGCCCCAGGAATGAGCCGAGGATCGCCACCATCTGGTTGATACCCATCGCCATGCCGCGTTGATGCTGTGGGAAGGCGTCGGTCAGAATCGCGGCGCTGTTGGCGAAGAGAAAACCGCCGCCAACGCCCTGCACGAGCCGGAAGATCACCATTTCCAGCGCGGCGGTGTTGCCGGAGCCGGGCGTCAGGAAGAGCAGGATGCTCCCCAGCGTGAAGATCGCGAAGCCGAGATTATAGAGCTTGACGCGGCCAAGCATATCGGAGATGCGCCCAAACGTAACGAGCAGCGTTGCCGTCACCACCATATAACCCAGCAGCATCCACAGAAAGTAGTTTGTTTCGCCAGGGGCGAGGGGATTGATACCTATGCCAGTGAAGATAGCGGGCATAGAGATGAGAATAATGCTTGAATTGATGGTCGCCAGTAGCGCGCCCAGCGTGGTGTTTGAGAGCGCAATCCACTTATAGTTGGCGCCTGGCGCTTTGGGCGTCGCCTTCGTAACGGCGTCTGGCGCGAGCGAACGGGCGCTTGTCATGAGAGCCGATCCTCCTTTGTACAGTTGCCAATAGTTCAGTAGTGGCCAGACGTCGTTGTCGCGCCATGCTTCATCATGCTTTACATAGTATAGCAAAGATTTCCGTGTACGGCAATGTTATTGGCGGAATTGGCGTCTGGATGGTTATGTGGCGCGCGTCTGGCACTTGTCTGATGTGTACCTGTGCGCGGTTTCGCCACCGTTTCGCAACGGCGATGGTCAACCTGCCAGTAGCGCGTTTGCGCCAGACGCGTTATACTTGTGATGCGTTGACGCCAAAGGCGAAGCTCTGGCCAATGAAGATCAGGCGAGGCGCCATCACGCCACAAACAAAACGCTCTGGTACCGTCCAGTTTCTAGATCGTCTCTACTAAGGAAACGCCACGCGCTGCCGCGTTGGCAAAGATGCGATCAGGCGGCAATTGGCTTTCCGCCGTTGGCGGAATGGCCGCCATAACGTGACCTACCCCATACCAGCGCCAGCGGCCCTCGTTGGGCCTGTGTGATATTGACGCCCCATCGGGGCGAGAAGGAAGTTTGTTTCTATGCGTATCGAAGGGACATACACCTTCCCTGGCCCCATTCAGCGGGTCTTTGCGCTGCTCATCGATCCCGATGCGCTGGCGCAGGCGATCCCCGGCTGTGAGCGGTTGATCCAGATGGGGCCAGCCACCGCAGAGGGCGCGCTCACCTTTGAGATGCGCCTGTTGCTCGGCGAGCACGCCCACCCCTATACGATGACCATTCGCCTGCGCATCGAGCGTCGCCCGACCTATGTGCGTGTGGATGTGCAGGGACGTGGGCCGGGTGGCCCGCTGAGCGCGCAAGGCTCGCTCGATCTCGTCGAGCAAGACGATTTTACGGTCGTGGCCTACACCTTCGCGGTCGAGGCGGCTGATCTGCCCAGCGATGTTGGTTTCGCCGTACACGCCGCCCAATTGATCATCCGTGAGACGTGTAGTCAGCTTGCGGCCACACTTGCCGCCGAGCGTGAAGGAGCCTTCGCCGGAGTGGATGGCGCTGTCAATGGCGTCGCACCCGCCATCACGACGGCGCGCGGCCAGATCGTCGCGCTACCGGCAAACGCGCCACTGGATGGTTTGAGCGAAGAATCGCCGTGGGCGCAACGCGCGCTCTGGGTGGGCGCTGGCCTGGGGTTGGGGCTATCAGCCATCGGGCTGACGCTTGGCATTGTGCGCTGGCTTGGCGCGCAAGACGCCGACGATGGCGAATAGTGATTGCTCATGGCGCATCCCATTACTCCACACGAGAGCAGCCCGCGTTTGCGTTTCACAACGGGATACGCCCCGGTAGATGGTGTCCTGCGGGATGTTGTGATCGCCTTCGAGGGGATGTTCGCTGGGCGTATACAGGGCTACTATATGACGGGCAGCCATGCCAGCGGCGACGCGCAACCCACCAGCGACCTCGATCTCAGCGTCATCTTCGTCGGCGCGCTCACAGAGGACGAGCGTGTGGCTGCTGGGCGTTTGTGCGCCGAACTGCGAACCTCCTCGTCCATTGAGCTTGACCTGGAGGTTGACGGCGAAGCTGCTCTGCAAGCAGGCGTTCACCCATCGTTCGTACTGGGCAGCCAGCTTATCTATAGTGCGATGGGCGACGACATTCGTCCGAGAACGCCGATCATGCCGCTCGACGTGTGGACGCGCGACCGCATGCTCACGTCGTACTGGCGGCTGGTTTGCCTGTTTGGGCGGCCCAACATTGTGCGCTATCCCCTGACCTATCCTGACCCCGACGACGAGTTCTATGGCTACGTTGGCCCTAATCGCCGTCTGCTCAGGCTGCCGGATGGTCGCGAGGTTCCCTGCACGCGCGACCTGCTCCGCGCGACCGGCTGGGAGGCCACGGCGCTGCTGGCCTATCGTGCTGGCGTCTACGTCGGCTCCAAGCGCGACCTGCCTGCATTGTATCGCCAACATCTCGGTGGCGAGTGGGCCGATCTGCTGGCCGATTTATACGAATTGTGCGCCCGCCGCTGGCGTTACCTCATCCCTGAAGCGGCAAAGGATCGCGTGCGACTGCGCGCTCTCTGCGCCGCAACGCTGGGTTTCGAGCAGCGCTTTCTATTGGCTTGCCGCGAGTATATGCTGGTGGAGTTGCGTAGCAGCAATGAGGCGCGCCGTGCGCCTGTGCTGAAGCTGTTGGAAGAACTGCCCTTTGATGATGCTGAGGTATATGCTGTGCAGACGCAGCCCGGCCGCTGGTTCTGGCTCTCTGCTGAGGATGCGGACGCGAGCAAGCGGAGAACAACCAACAGCATAGCGAACGAGCGAACCGCCGAGTAATGCAAAACGGCGAAAAGATTGCCCGATCGTGCGAGATTTGGTATACTAAACTGGTATCGTTGTGTTGGCGATCATGATTTGGCATGCCAACACCAGCAAAAGCGTTCAAGAAAGTATCAGGTAGGCCAGCCTATGCCTAATGTATGGCCTGCATGGAGAAGGAAGAAGCGTAGATGCCGAATATCAAATCGGCGAAGAAGCGCATGCGCATCGAAAAGAAACGCTATGCGCGCAACCACTCGGTGAAGACGACCGTCCGCACGTTTGTGACAAAGGCCCGCAACGCCATCGCGCAGGACGCCGCAGCGCCGGAGACCGAGGAAGCCATTCGCCAGGCGATCAGCAACCTTGACCGCGCCGCGTCCAAGGGCGTGCTGCATCGCAACAACGCCGCGCGCCGCAAGTCGCGACTGATGGCGCGATTGCACGCCGCCCAGGCTGGCGAATAGCCCTTCTCACCAGAGAAGGGGCAACGCAAGGGCGATATGCCCACAAGAGAGTCCGCTGTAGTGACGGACTCTTTTTGGCATACAAAAAAAAGCCTTCCCATGCTCGGCGTACAGAAAAGCCCCCCTCCTAGCATGGGAAGGGGGTAGGGGGATAGGTAGACAGCTACAAGTTGATCGCGTCGAGCACTTTCGCCAGCACGAGCAGGCCCGCAAAGACCCACATCACCCAACTGACCTCGCGAATGCGCCCGCGAACGACCTTCAGGATCACATAGGATGTGATGCCGATGAACATGCCATCCGCGATGGAGAAGGTCAGCGGCATCGCCAGCAGCGTCAGGAAGGCTGGCAGGCCATCGGTGATCTCCTGGAAGCCGATCTTGACGATAGGCTCGATCATCAGGAAGCCGACGATGATCAACGTCGGCGCCGTCGCTACAGCCGGAACCAGGCCGATCAGCGGCGTGAAGACCAACGCCAGCAAGAAAAGCGCCGCTACCCAGACGGCGGTGAGACCGGTCTTGCCGCCCTCACTCACGCCCGACGCGCTCTCGATGAACGTCGCAATGGTAGCGTTGCCCGTCAGTGGCCCCCACATACCGGCTGCGGCGTCCACCACCATTGCGCGGCCAGAGCCAGGGAAGTTGCCATCCTCCCGCAGGATACCCAGCTTGGTGGCCAGCCCACTGAAGGTACCAAACGAGTCCATCATGTCGGTGACGAGGAAGGTGACGAAGAACAGCAGGATCGCGCCGGTCGCCAGATGACCGGTGAAGAGCGCCGGGAAGTCAATCCGCCCGACGCCTTTGCTAAAGAAGGTGGCGAAGTCGGGCCAGCCAACGAAGCTGCTTAGCCCGGTTGGGTTGGCGATGCCGGGCAGCAGCGCCGAGCGTGTGCCGGGATCGATAATCGCGGTGGCCCAGGCGATGGCCGCCGTGATCAGAATGCCCAGCAGCAGCGCGGCGCGCACCCGCCAGGCCATCAGTAATCCGGTGATGATCAGGCCAGCCAGCGCCACCAGCACGAGCGGATCGTTCAGCGGGCTGAGCGCGGGCAGGCCGTTGGCGTTCCCAATGGCGACAAACTGATTTGCCTGAATGGGCGCAAAGGCGTTGAACTTGATGATGTCGGCGTTTGCCAGGCCGATGAAGGCGATGAAGAAGCCAATGCCTGCGCCAGCCGCCAGCTTGATGGGCAGCGGAATCCCCTTGATAATGCTCTCACGCCAGGGGCCTGAGACGATCAGCAGGAAGGCCAAGCCATCCAGGAAGACCAATGCCAGCGCGGCGCCGACAGGGAAATGGCGCTCGTCTACCACGGTATAGGCGAAGAGCGCATTATAGCCCAGGCCGGGAGCCAGCGCCCAGGGCAGGTCGGCCCAGATGCCCATCAGCAGGGTTGGCACGACGGCGGCAAAGATAGTGCCAATAATAAGGGCGGTCGGATTGAGACCGGCCGCCTGCATGATGGACGTATTCACAAAGATGATATACGCCATCGTGACGAAGGTGGTCAGCCCCGCGAGGAACTCGATGCGATGTGAGCTACCGCGCCGCGCGGGATGAAGGAGATCGGCGAGGAAGTTTGGCTTGCTCGCTTGGGTTGGCGCCTGCTCGGTCGTCGTAGTGACCTCGGTTGCCATGCGGTGTGTTCTCCTGTTGAGGATAATGAGGACTGGTCAGCAGGGACATTGTCGCATCCCAGCCACAAGCGCATACAGAGCGCATACAGGAGGAGACGGAAGCGAATCGCCAGGAGCGGGGCGCCAGCCGGAAAAACGATAGCCCGGTGGCAGGCCGCTCAGGTGAGTGAACCTACCATCCGGGCTTTTCTCCCCGTGGTGTAGCGCGCATAGCGTTGGCAATCAATCTAGCAAAGCCAGCGCGCCCGCATCGCTCGGACCAGCCCCATGCTCTGGATGGGCGGAACCCTAGATGCGCTTCTCTCGTGTTGCTTCGAGTAGCTTTCAGTCCCCCTCTGTGGGGTGTGAACAGGGAAGCAAACGGGTTAGGGTGTCGAACTTACTTCGACATCTACAGCATACCATTTATACAAGCCAGCGTCAAGGCATGCTTCGTTTCTACGCGCTATTGTGGGGTTTTTGCAGGTATTTTGCGGGTATCTTGGGTGAGTGGGAGCGAGATGATAGTCCGGCGCCCTTGCAAGATGCGCTGAGGTATGGTATGATGTCTGTGCTGTGGAGAGCGTATCCTCACATACCTTCCGAGATCGTCTAATGGTAGGACAGCTGACTCTGGATCAGCCAGTCGTGGTTCGAATCCACGTCTCGGAGCCACTACTACATCTAGGGGTTGGGCAGATGCTCAGCCCCTTATTTAGTGGTTAACCCCTCCCCTGGCCCCTGCTTTGCCGATAAGAGTTAGCTGTCCTCTTTGGGCTGCTCAAACTCTTCCACTGCTGCGCATTTCTGTCCAAAATGTTCCACTCTGCGCCACCTTCCTCCAGGCTGTTCAGCCGCTTTCCACAACTGCACACTGATTGGCGCTCACTGCGTCCGGTCAGGCATACTTGCGGCTGGATACTACGACGCGGGCGCGTCGCCTGGCGCTCATAGTTCTCCTGGCTACGCTCGGTCAGGCTGGATGTTCTTCATAGGAAGGTGTGTATGTCGAAGTTGTCGAAGTTGTCGAAGTCTACACGGTTGCCTGCTCAGGCCGGTCGCTCCGTAGGCAAGCTCGCCAAGCGTCCCAGCGCCACCAAAGCTCCTGATCTGCTGCTGGATCGCATCATTGACGAATTTGTGTATGCCTATCAGCAGATTGCCTCGCCTGCCACAGTGCGTACCTACAAAGGGACACTCCATGTCTTCTCGACGTTTCTGCGTGACAAATTAGGGCGCGATCCGCTGCTCAGCGATCTCACGCTGCAAGCTGCTCAGGAATGGGGCGCAAGCCTCCAACAGCGGCCCAAGCTGCTCTATGGTGGGCAATTGGAAGGCGATGCGCCGATGTCGGTAGAGTCGCGGCGAAGTTATCTGCGCACATTGCGGGTCTTCTCGAATTGGCTCATCAAAGAACCGTATCGCTATTGCGCAGAATCGCCCCTGCGCTACCTTACCCTGCCGCGCCCCTCACAAACGTATAAGCTCCCACTCACAGAAGAAGAACTGGCACGGTTGCTGGCCTCGGTTGCCAACGAGCCTACCATCTTCGGCGCGCGTGATCAGGCCATGCTGCTCCTACTGATTGACGGTGGGGTACGCGCAATGGAGTTGGCAAAGCTGCGGATCGCCGATGTCACCCTTGCGTCTGGCCTCATCCTGGTGGCGCATGGCAAAGGTGGCAAGACGCGGGCCGTCACGGTGGGAGATGACACGCGCCAGGCGCTTCGCCGCTATGCGGTGCTACGCGATAGCCAGTCAGATACTCGCTCGGCTCCCGATCAACCCTTCTTTCAGTCCGCGTTGGGGAAAGCCTTTGGCTACGCCGGGCTGCGTAGTTGGCTCCGGCGGATCGCCGTTCGGGCCGGTGTGCCTCGCGCGCATCT
>JAJPIU010000184.1 GCA_021324535.1 Pseudomonadota bacterium | reverse complement strand
TGCCTTATGTAGCGGGAGCGGACTAATCGAGCCTGTCAGCAGCAATGCGTCTTGTTCGGGCGAGAGCGAAAGAAGCTGTTCGGGCGCCTCCTGCGCGCCGAAGAACGACGAGTCTTCTACGCCCGTCTCGGCGAGACGCTGCCATGCCATCTGTGCTACGCCTCTTGCATGCTCTACCAGCGCATCAGGATCGGGTGTCCAATCAGTTTTCACACGGCTGGCGTACTGCGCCATCGGGTTTCCCTCGACGCCAACGCTGCCTATCCCCTGCTTCTTGCATTCAACCAACACGGTTCCCGTTCCGCAAAATGGATCGAGCACGCACTGGATGTCTGTGATGGTGAAACGCGTCAGATACTCGCGCACGAGATGGGGCGGAAACGAGAGCACGAAACGATACCACTCATGCACGGCGCGATCCTCGGCATAGAGCTTATTCGCTTCGCTCTGGGTATCGTGTCGGCGTGCGGTCGCGTAGCTCATCTCCGCCCCTTATTACTCGCCGATGGTCTCGCGGATCAGTTGCAGCAGGCGCTCCAGGTCAAACGGCTTGAGCAGAATCGCCGAGACGCCCAGCTTGCGGTATTCCTCTTCCTCCTGGCGGGCGTCAGCATGCGCGGTAATCACAATCACTGGAATGTTGGCAATCGTGGGATCCATCTTCATCAGCGTCAGTTCGTCGCGCCCTTCGAGGTAGGGCATCATCAGGTCGAGCAGGATCAAATCAGGTTTGTGGTCACGCACGGCGTCGAGAAAACGAAGGCTCTGTACCGCCTTGTAGGTCTCATAGCCTTCTTCGGCCAGCGCCTGAGTCAACAGTTCTGCGATTGCAAAGTCGTCGTCAGCTATGAGTATCTTCTTCACGGCGTTCCCCGTCCTTCGTATCTTTCGTATCTCTCGTATCTTCGTAGAAGCTGAATCAGATCGGCGCCTGAGAGCGCACAATTGGTGGGATTGGTAGAATGCGCCAGGCGCTACACGCTCTCCACATCGTAGACGCATTGTACACCGTCCTGGACGGAAGCGGCAATCCAATCAGCAAAATGGGCGCCATGCACAACATAGCCTGCGGGTAGCGCGCCAGTGGTAGATAGCGGCCAGCGCGCCCACAGCGACAGCAACACGACAAGTTGTGCTACACTTTCTTATAGAGAACGCGGCCACATGCGCACAGTGGCGCGTGTCGGCGGACTTGATATGTATGTAGTGACGTATAGTGACGTGTGTAGTGTCGCGCACGGCGTACAGCCCACAAACAAATGAAAGGCAGAGAAAGAGCAACAGTATGGGATGGTTTGGAAACTCACGGGACGCGCAGCGACAGAGCGCGAACACAGGCCCAACAGCCGCCGAGATTGAGGCGCTCGACCCCTACTCTCGCACGGTGGTCGGGGTGGTCAATAAAGTTGGCCCGGCGGTGGTGCAGGTGGGCGTGACAAAGGCCGTGCGCACGCCGGGAAGTGTGATGGCCCGGCTGGCGGAGGGCGCCGGTTCGGGCGTCATCTTCACACCGGATGGCTACATCCTGACAAATCACCATGTGGTAGATGGCGCCCGGCGCATTGTGGTGACGCTCGCCGACGGACACGACCTGAGCGCCGATGTGGTAGGCTTTGACCCCGAAACCGATGTCGCGGTGTTGCGCGTGCAAACTGAGGCGGGGCGGCCTCTCCCGGCGGCGCAGCTTGGCGATTCAGATAAACTGCTCGTCGGACAACTTGTCGTGGCAATTGGTAGCCCGGCGGGTCTGCAAAGCACCGTCACCACAGGTATCGTCAGCGCGCTCCATCGCACATTGCCCGGCTACGGTGGCCGATTGATCGAAGACATCATCCAGACCGACGCCGCTGTGAACCCAGGCAACTCCGGCGGACCGCTGATGAACTCCAAGGGCGAGGTGATCGGCATCAACGTCGCTATCCTGCAACAAACACAGGGCCTCTCGTTCGCTATCCCCATTAACACAGTCAAGTGGATCGCAGGGATGATTATGCGAACGGGCGAGGTGCGCCGCGCAGTGATCGGCATCGCCGGGCAAGAAGTGGCGCTGCCGCAGTCAATTCGCCGCGCTTTGCGTATCGAAAAGCCGACGGCGGTGGGCGTGGCGGGCGTCACTCCGGGCGGCCCGGCGCAACGCGCGGGCATCCAAACGGGCGATGTCATCTACAAACTGGACGATCACCCGGTCACCACAGTTGACGACATACGCCGTTATCTCGAACGTATGGCCGATGGTACAAAGGTGCGCGTGGGATTGATTCGCGAGCGACAAAACGATGTGGTTGCGGCTGAGGCTGTCGTCACCGTCCAGGTGACGAACGCGCGCTCGCCGTTGCCGCGCCGCTAAGCCGCTAAGCCGCTAAGCCGCTAACCGGTGGACGATCAGGCGGGTCTGTCCGTGCGGCGCCGTTGAGACGCTGTTGACGCAGGTGAAAGTCCAAAAGAGAGTGAGGGGTTGATGGAGGCTGGTGATTTTTTGCTGGGCAGGCGCGTCAGGCAAAACCACGCGCTTGAACACGCCACCGTGACCATCCTCGAACGCCGCGCGCCCGGCCTGATAGTGAGCGCACGCGCCAATAACCACGGGTTCACCATCTTCGCCGACCTCGATCTCCATTTGGTGGAAGAGGCAGCGCAAGAAGCTTTGGCGCGCCTCCAACAGGGCGAGGCGGAACTGGCGATCCATCAGAACTGTGGAACGAACCTGGCGGTGGGCATGTCGCTTGCGCTGCTTGGTTCGCTCTTCTCACTCACGGCGACACGCCCACGCATCCGCCTGTTCTCGGCGCTTGCCAGTGGCGCCGCAGCGATTCTGATGGCGCGTCCCCTGGGCTGCATAGCGCAGCGCCGCCTGACGACATTTCCCGATCTCAGCAACGTTCGTCTGAGCGTTATTTACACGCGCAGCCTCTTTGGCAGGCGCGTTGTAGAGGCCGTTACGACAACACAATACTAAGCAACCAAGCGGCACTGATTCGAGAGACGCCCGACAAGGCGGTATGGCTTGGAGATAGACCAGGCCGCCAGCGCCACAGATCAGGCGCATACGCCCAAAGCCAGCGCCCATATACATTGGAAGGAGCGCGCCAATGCCACTCAGCGGCGGACCACTGCACGTCACCATCCCCCTGGTGTTCGGGGCTTTGATTATTGCTCTGTTTGTTCGAGCTATTCTCTCGTTCTTCCCCATCTCGCCAGGGAATCCATTCGTCCGCTTTTTCAACGGGATCACCGCGCCATTTTATGATCCTCTATTGAAGCGCCTGCCACGCATTGTGCTGGGCATGTTCGATGTCAGCGGTACAATTGTTCTTTTGACGCTCTGGTGGGCGTTTGGCGTGGCGAGCTTCCTGCTGGTCTCCTCATTGCCTGCCGGTTGGTGACACACCATTCGCCCCTTGACCTTCCGCCGCCTCTACCACGCCTATACCAAAGGTAGGGCGACGCTTGCTCTTGTGCGCATAATGGGCTACTCTGTCTAAAAGCGTATCCTCATTGCTGGGGGAATACGTTGAAAGTCCCTTGCAGCGCGACAATGTACAGCTAGCGGCTCATCGGTTTGTGTCGCTGTTCAGCCATTGGACGCGCCGCAGTTTTTGGGGAGAGTAGTGTATGCCTGTATATTCCTCGGCGTCATCATATACGCTTTATACCCTTGCAAACATCTCGATGGGAGGAGGAGGATCCGGCGCGCGGCCTATACGTATCCCTACACAACCTCTTGCCAATCCACCGTTGATCATGGTGATTGACGACTCATTGGTGGTGCGTCGCGTGGTGGAGGTCAGCTTCATGCGGGTTGGCATCCCAGTCGTCGCCTTCCCGGATGGAATATCGGCGTTCAATGCGCTGGTGCGGCATGAGGCTCCCGTACCGGATTTATTGCTCCTTGACATTGGCCTTCCCAAAATGGATGGCTATAGGGTCGCAGGGATTCTACGCGCGCACCCGGAACTCAAAGACCTGGATATTGTGATGCTAACCGGGCGCGACAGCCCAATCGATTGGGTGCGCAGCAGGCTTGTCGGCGCGCGCGACTTCATTCGCAAGCCGTTTCGACCAGGCGAATTGGTCACGCGCGTCTGCGGCCTTTTGGGAATCAACTTCCCTGCGTGAGGGCAGTCACGGCGAATTTGCGGATTCGTCGCTCGGCTGATGACCGTCCGTTCAGCCGGTCTCTCATGCTCTCCGCCATATCATCCTGACCATCGCAAAACCCTGCCAGCAACTTGAGGAAGCCATCCCATATGAACGACCCATTCCGACCACCGTCGCCTATTCCTCCCGTGCGCCCATTGGAAGGCGCTGACGAGCAACCATCTCGTCTGGGCGCATCATCGGCCAGTCTGCCAGCAGACCTCGCCGAGTTGCTGGCGGCGGCGCGGGCAGGTCGTGCGCCAGGGATCGTAGCGACGCCCGGACAGACGCCGCCTGAGGCAGGTGAGGCAGGCGGCGAACGAGCCAACACCGGCGTCGAGCATTTACTGTTCGTCTGCGCCAATATCCCTTGCGCCGCGCCATTGGCAGAGCTGCGCGAGGCGCTCCCTGCGCTCCCTCGGACAACTCCGCTCCCTTTCAGCGCGCCCTGGCTGCTTGGCATTTTCCCACTCCGCACAGAGATCATCGGTCTGGCCGATCCCGTGCCGATGCTGCTTGGTCAAGAGCAAAACCTGCCGCTGAGCGAGGAGGAATGGGCCGAGTGGAGCGCCAACCAACCCTGGGCGCTGCATGCGGAGGCCGCGCTGATGGCTGTGGGCGTGCTTACCGAGCCGTGGCGCTGGGGAACATGGTTGCATGGCGGCGCGGTGGATGTCTTTGGCGTCAGCGGAACACGCAGCCAGCCGGGCGCGGGCAACTACACGCGACAAAACCACCAGTTTGCCACGTTGTTCGCATCAGGTGGGGCAGGCATGTTTTCGCGGGCGCTGCTCATTGGCGAAGGCTCGCGTTCACTGGCGCTGGTGGTGAATGCGCTAGGGGCCATCTCGCGTGCGCGGCCAGATGAACTGAGCGATAGTGGGACACTTGGCGACCCTGCTCTGCTTCCTTTTCAGATGCGCTACATCGCCGGAGTCTATGCGCCCAAAGAGCGCCACACCGCCGATGAACCTGCCAGCGACACATGGGATACCCTGGCCTCCACTGCTGCGCCAACCGGCAGGCGCTACCTGATCCTGCGGCTGAAGACACTGCTCGACGATATGTTGGATGCGCTTGAACATGAGGAGGCGGCGCGATGAATGATGCAATGGGCGAGAGAAATGAGAGCAGCCAGCGCATCAACCCCGCCACGTCGTCTGACGCTCAGGATGCTCAAGACTATCGCGAACTGATCGATCTTTTCCTGAGTGAGATGCACGGTCTGATCTCACGTCTGGCGACATATGTCAAGACGCTTGCGCAGCTGTCTCCTCTGTCGGCGTCGCCCACCGCGCCCACCGCACCCTCCGCCTCTATAGGCCAGCCAAACGACGAGATTGCGCGGAGCCATGCCCTGCGCGAGGCGCGACGGCTGGCGAATGCCCTAACCGATCTGGCGGCCACCTTCCACGTTGACGACTGCGCCCGGCTTGCCGATGCGCTCGCAAGCGCCGCTGATCATGCGCTCACCCTGCCTGCGGAGGCTTCTTCGGCGGGAGATTCCTTCACATTCGCGCCAGACGCCGCGCTGGCCTCGCTGGCCTATATGCAGCAGCGTGTTGACGCTATGCGCGCGACAGGCTCCGTCGTGTTGGCGCAGCCGGAGGAACAAGCGCGCGCCGCCGAACTGGTTCGATTGCTCGGCATAGCCACACCTGCGGATGCAGCGGCATCCCAGACACATGAAGGTTCAGACGCCCCTAAGATGGCCCAAAAACCCACTCCGCTGCCCACCAAAGCCTGGCATGGCTCCGCCGACGCTAACAGTACCAATGATACCGACACTGTCGCTGTGGTGGGCGCCACGATGGAATCACCCAAGGATGAAGCTGACGAGGCGGATGAGACGGACGAGTCCCCCACAAGCGAGCCGATGACTGAAGAGGACTGGGCGATTGTCAACGCCTTCCAGGCAAGCGCCGGATTGCGGCGCCCCGGCGAGGAGCCGCTGGCGCCTCCACTCGATGCGCCACATGAGCAAACGTCCGCAGCAGGCGTTGATCTCTCCCAGGCGCAGCCGCTGATAGCCATTCCGGCCCCACCAGAAGCCGCCGACAGCGAGGTCGCGCCAGCGTTCGACGCCACGCTGGTCTTCACACCCGAAAACTTTACCCGCCCGCTTCCAGCCGTTCCTCAGGCCCAGGGCGCGCAAACCTCAGCGCGTCCCACGCTGACGCCACTTTCCCAGCAGCCGCCCGCCGCCGACGCGAACGCCACAGCGGACGACCTCGAAGCGACAAGGCCGCGCCGTGCGGTTCGCCTCCCTGCGCGACGCATGCCAACCGCCGCAGAGCTTGACGAGATCCCCCCAGAGATGAAGCGATTGTTCGTCGTGGAGTCGGCTGAAGACCTCAATCAACTTGCCCACAGCCTGATCGAACTCGAACAACGCCCGGATGATCGCAGTCTCCCGCTGAGTATGTCGCGCATTGCCCATAAGATGAAAGGGTCGGCCTCAACGCTGGGATTTGGCGTCTACACCGAGATCTCCATTCTTCTTGAAGATGTGCTCAAAGCCGTGCAGCGACGCCAGATAGCCTGTGGCCCGGAGACACTGAGCGTCCTCTCTCGGCTATTGGAACTCTTGCAGCGCGCACGCGACACGGCAGCAAGCACAGGCCAGGACGCCGACCCTGCGCTTGCCAATGAAGCGCGGACACTGGCAGGCGCCCTGTATGCCGAAAACGCCGGGACAGAGCAGCAACCGACGGATCAAAACGCAGGAGCGCCCCAAACAGTCCAAACGCCCCAGGCGCCGCTTGGTGGCGCAGGCGAATCGCTGGCGCGCACGCTCAAGTCGGGCGAGACCGAGGCGCTGTTGCGGGTAGACATACAGCGCCTCGATGATTTGATGAGTCGCCTCAGTGGGCTGGCAATCAACCGCGCCACACTCTCTCAGGCGCGCGATGAGATTACGCATGTGCAAAACGAGATGGATGAGACGCTGCAACGGCTGGCGACGATGAGCGCGCAGATCACCGATCTCTATCCACTTGCCGATCTCAGCGATCTCACCGAGACGATTGGCGCGCTCGACAGGCGCGTCATCCAGCGCACAGACGAAGCGCAGCGCCAATCTATCTACGTTGGGCAGCCAGGCGCGCGGCGCGACGGCGCCTTTGGCGGAGCCGGAGGCAGTGGTGTGTTTCGTCCGTCGGGCTGGTTGGCCGCCCCACAGCCGCACGACGCCTGGGACGAGCTTGAGCACGAACGCTATGGCGAGTTCGACCATGCCCTGCGCGCGTTGAGCGAGGTCGTCTCGGATGTGAGCGCGCTCAATATGACGCTTCGCACGCTGCTGGTGCGGATGGCGCAGATCAGCGAGACACAGGAAGACCTGATGAGCCAGATGCAGCGTGACGCCATGCAGATGCGCCTGGCGCCGCTGGCCGAGCTTGTTCCACGCTTGCAGTTGGCGGCGCGCGTGCTTGCGGCCGATCTGGGCAAAAGCGTCAATTTTACCGTGCGCGGAGAAACCACAGAGATTGACCGCAACATCAGCGAGGCGCTGACCGAGTCGCTCTTGCAACTTGTACGCAACGCCATCGTGCATGGCATCGAATCACCCGATGAGCGCCTCGAGCGCGGCAAGCCGGAGACAGGCTCCGTCTGGTTACACGCCTACTACGTCGGCAACGAAGTGACCATCGAGATCGGCGACGACGGGCGTGGTCTCAATCCACATCGGCTGATCGCGTCGGCGATTGCGTTGGGCTACACCGCTCGTGAAGAGGCGCACAACTTTACCCTCGACGAAGCCTATGCGCTGATGTTTCGTCCGGGCGTCTCGACGATGGGCGAACCACATCTCGCGGGAGGCAGTGGCATCGGCATGGACGAGGTGGATGTGGCAATCCGAGCCATCAGAGGAACCATCCAGGTGCAAAGCGAGCCTGGACGCGGCACGGTTTTCCGCATTCGCGCTCCCATCTCGCTGAGCATCGTGCGTGCGCTGCATATCGTTGTCGGCGACCAGGGCTTTGCGGCGCCGTTCTCATCCGTCCTGCGCACCGCAACCATCCGCACAAACGATCTGTTGCCGCCCACACACGCCGGGCAGGCAAGCGCGCCTGGCCTGGGGGCCGTACACGAAGTACAGCGTATTCGTCTGCCACGCGGACAGGGCGCGCTGGCGCTACACAACCAACCGGGCAGGGAGTCTATCACAACCTTTGGCGTCAGCGGCGCCAACGCAGAACCACCGTCGGAAGAGCAAAGCGCCAGCCTGGCTCCCATCCCGACGCGCGATTACGACGAGATTCCCGTCTTCTCCCTTGCGGAACTGCTAGGCATGGCGCATCAGCCGCGCGAGTCTGAGCTTGCGTTGATCGTCGAGGTTGGGCCGCAGCGCGTCGCGTTGTTGATTGATGATGCGCGCGAAGATTTGGAGGTGGTCGTGCGGGCGCTGCCACGCCATCTGCGACGACGCGCCATTCGCGGCGCGGCTGTCTTACCCGATGGCCAGACGCTGTTGCTGCTCGATCTGCCCGATCTGCTGGCGCAACGGCTGGCGGGCGTCTATACGCCACCGCGCCCGCGCCCGACCCCCACGCCACCGCGCCCGGCGACTCCGCGCGCATTGATTGTTGACGACTCGGTGACGATCCGCCGGACGTTGCAACTGACGATGGAGCGCGCTGGCTTCGAGGCGCAGGTAGCGCGCGACGGCCTGGAGGCGCTGGATATGGCGCTGGCCGATCCCCCTCAGGTGATGATCCTCGATGTGGAGATGCCCCGGCTCGATGGCTTTGAGCTGCTCTCCATTCTGCGCGCCTCGCCCCAACTCAGCGGAGTCCGCGTGATGATGCTCACCTCGCGCGCGGCGCACAAACACCGCGACTACGCGCTCTCGTTGGGCGCCGACGCCTATCTGGTAAAACCCTGCCCGCAGGAGGTATTGATCATGACTGCGCGCCAACTTATCATGGAACCACCGGAGCCGATAGATGACTGAACAGACACCCGAACAGACACCAACCGAGCCACCATGCTACATCGAGCAGTTCCCACATCAACTGATCCATCGCGACGCCGCGCGGCTCCGCCCATGTGGGCATTACGCCTGCGATCCGCACACCATCACCTATTACGGAACTGGCGAGGAAGGCGATGCGCGCGAGGGAGACTATTGCATGGTCTGCTACGAGCGCACGTTTCCGGGGAAATGCCCTGATCCCGTGTTGCGCGCAGCCATTCAAGCGGAAACAGCGCACGGTTGAGCGCAACACTGTTTGTGTAAAAGATGTGTGAGATTTCTCCTTGTGCGGGCATACATTCAATAACAGGTTTTCTCATGATCGTCCATGATCGTCCTGTTGTCTTGAATATCCTTGCTACAAGGAGAAACGCTGCATGCGACGACGTTTACCATTTTCCTGGGCTGCACTGGCTGTCCTGTTGGGGACGCTAGCCGTGCTGGCCTCCGCCTGCGGAACGGGCGGTTCAAGTGGCCCCTTGCCGACCGATCAGCAGATCTTGAAGATCGCGCTGAACGCGGGTGGGCAAGACATCTCCACCCTTGACCCAGCTCTCACCGAGGATGTCTATTCCTTCCAGGCTGAGCAGTTGATCTTCCCGATGCTCGTCACCTGGGACGCACACCTCAACATCATTCCCTGGGCCGCAGCGAGCCTGCCCACCATTTCCAGCGATGGGCTGACCTACACCTTCAAGATTCGCCCAGGTTTGAAGTGGAGCGACGGCACGGCGATTGACGCCAGCACCTTCGCCTATTCCATCAACCGCCAGCTCGATCCCTGCACCGGCTCACAGCTCGCGGGCTTCTTCCTGGCTCCGATCAAGGGCGCAACCGCCTTCGCGGGCAGCAAGTGCGACGCCCCCTCAAGCGCCATTGACCCGACCGATAGCAAGTCACTGATTGGTACCTCCATCAAGGTCATCGATCCGCTGACCCTGCAAATTGTCCTGGGCGCTCCTGCGACCTACTTCCTAGCGGCGCTGAGCACCTCTTCGGCCATGGCGACCCCCAAACAGCTTGTGACTCAGTATGGGTTGAAGGACTGGATCAACCACCTGCAAGGCTTTGGCGGCAGCCAGTATACCCTCAAGCTCTGGGATCACCGCGGCGCGCTCGATTTCACCGCCAACCCCAACTTCTGGGGCGGCTTGCCGAAGCTGCATGAGATAGACTGGACGATCTACAAAGACCCCAAGACCGGCTACACCGACTACCTCAATGGCCGAATCGAGGTGGCTTCGCCTTCGATTGACCAGTACACCTCGGCCAAGACCCGCTCCGACTTCTTTGAGGGGCCGGCGCTCAACATCAACTACATCGCGCCGAACTGGGGCGTCAAGCCGTTCGACGATGTGCGTGTACGCCAGGCGTTCGATCTGGCGCTGGACAAGACCGTGTTGGCCAACAACATCGAGAAGGGGACGGTGTTTGCCTCCAACCACATGATCCCGCAGGGGAATCCGGGCTACAACCCGAACCTGACGGGGCCGGATGGACAGGTCAATGACCTGAGCGGCAATCCCACTCTGGCCAGGCAGTTGATGCAACAGTATGCCAACCAGCACTGTGGCGGCTCGTTCGCCAAATGCCCGGCGATCAACTACTACACCACCAACGACACTGGCTCGCTGGAACTCTCCAACGCCATCCTTGACCAGTGGCGCACGACATTCCCGGGCCTGAACATCACCGAGACGCCAGAGACCTTCCCGCAGTTGATCAAGACGATCACTGGTGGCTCACCGCCAAGCATCTGGCTGATCGCTTACTTCGTTGACTACGCCGACCCACAGGACTGGACCTCGTTGCAGACGCTACCAGGGGCAGGGAACAACCTGAGCAACATCAACGACACCCAGGCTAATGCGCTGATGAAGCAGGGTGACGTAGCTCCAGCCGGGCCAGCGCGCATAGCGCTCTACCAGCAGGCGGAGCAGAGCCTGGTGACGCAGGTCGCCTGGATCACGCTGAACCAGGGGAAGACCTTCTGGGTGCAATCGCCGAAGCTGCATGGCTTCACGTTCACAGCGAACGGATTCCCAACGTTTAGCACCTGGCAGAACGCTTACCTGACTGCGTAGCTGTTTCCGTAGTTCTTTTGTAGCTGTTTTCAGCTCTTGAAATTGAAAGAGCGTGTCCACTATTCATACGGTGGACACGCCCTATCTCATCAATCGAGCTAGCTGATCGTGCCTGTGACACGCCGACCTCTCGACTATGCGCTCTCGCTACATGCCGACACCCTCTTAGATCAAAAACTTCCATGATTTTGTGTAAAAATGCGAATAGCTTTCCCGTCATATAAGCATAACAGGCCCCAAACGCATGCTTCCCTCTGGACGCGCAATGACGCGCTCGGGTACCCATCCACTCTCCTGGCCAGGAGGATTCCCGGAGGAATAACTCGGCATGAGTAGCCTGTTAGACGTAACATGATTTCCATGCTGCGTGCTTTGAATATCCTTGCTACAAGGAGAAACCCTGCATGCGACGACATGTACCTTTTTCGTGGGCCGCGCTGGCTGTCCTGCTGGGGACGCTGGCCCTGCTGGCTTCGGCCTGCGGTGGCCCTAGTTCGGGGAGCATCTTGCCGACCAATCAGCAGATCTTGAAGATCGCGCTGAACGCGGGTGGGCAAGACATCTCTACCCTTGACCCGGCGGTCACTCAGGATGTCTACTCTCAACAAATTGAGCAGCAGATATTCCCGCAGCTCTACACCTTTGACGATCACTTGAACACCATCCCCTGGGCCGCCTCGGCGCTGCCGACCGTCTCCTCGG
>JAJPIU010000132.1 GCA_021324535.1 Pseudomonadota bacterium | reverse complement strand
TCAACGCCAGCCGCAAGCGCCGCATCGCCAAAGGCAGCGGCACCACCGTCCAGGACATCAACCAACTACTTGCCTCGTTCCGCGAGATGCAGAAGATGATGAAGCAGATGACGGCGTTGCAAAAAGGCATGGGTGGCTCACGTGCATTGCGCCGTCGCCTGGGCGGCCTGAATGGCATGGGTGGCATGGGCGGTCTGCCGTTTGGCATGTAGATTTGGCGGGCGGCTCAAGCCGCGCCTAAGGGTCGCTATGCAGCGACCACAAAGCCCGCCTGCGCGGGCTAGAAATCACGTTTTCAGCGCACGCCCCACAGGCGCACCGTCCCATCGTCGCTGCCCGACGCCAGCCGCCGGCCGTCGGGCGACCACGCCAGCCCCCACACCGCTGCCTCATGCTGGCGAACTCTGGTGAGTCGGTTCTGGTCTGCGCGTCCCATACACGCAGGCTGCCATTCTCACAGCCAGTCGCCAGCAGCCTGTTGTCTTTTGACAGCGAGATGGGATACGCTCAGCCGATCTCAGCAGGGTTACGGAGCGTCACTGTATTCATAAAGGCGTGTGTATCCCATAGCTGGATGGTTCCCGTCGCGACGAGTTCATGCTGAAAATCTATTCGAGCTGGCTTGTCGCGCCGGAGGCAGCCCTGACCATTGTACGTGACCATTTGGCGCATCACAGCGCCCGGCTGGCGCGCTACCAGGAGATCGCTACCGGCATGGAGCGCGACTAGCCCCCAGCAGCGCGCACACCTGATACGCCGAAGTTCGCCGCCTATGCCACCTTACGCCGTGGCGTCGAATATGAGCATGGCTACGTCGAGTGGCTGCGCTGGCTGGCGGCTACGCTGGAAGGCGCACAGGGGAGCGCGTAGGCTATACGTATTCAGGCGTCGGGATCGCTTGCGGCAATCAGGCGGTTCCGACGGAGTGCCACCGCCGTGAGCGGCACCAGCCCGACGATCACTACCAACAGTGCAATGAAGACGACAAGCACACCGCTATCGCCGCGCCAGACGCCGCCACCCAGGTTATACAGCGCCGGATGGTCGACGCCAAGCGCCGCGCCCTGCGCCGCCACCAGCGCGCACGCGAAGGCCACCACCACCCAGGCCGCCGTCCAGATGCAGAGCGTGCGGTTGATCGCGCGCCGCCAGACGGCGCCAACAATGAATATTGCCCCCACCAGCAGTAATGTCCCGATGGCGTAGTAGCCGATATAGGAGTCGAGCGTCGCGCCGAGACTAAAGAGGCCGATCTGGAGCGCCGAACTCACCGGGATGCCATAGCATGTCGTGAATAGCAGTGGCGTCTTGTCGCAATCGCGTGTGGCCCAGGGAAGCAGGAAAAATCCCCATGTCCAGAGGACAATCCCTAGCGTGACAACTGTGGCTCCTGGAACCACCGCGCGCCCGCTTTGGCCGTCGGTGTTCTGCTGAGGAAGGCTGGCGGTGATCGGCGCGGTAGAGACGGGCGCGCCGCCAAAGAGGGTTGTCACCAGCGAGAGCGCCACGCCGACGAAGGCCAGCGCCAGGGCCACAATCGCCAGTGGCAGACCCGTCCCCGTGACGGCGCTTTCAATGGGTATCTGCTGGCCATAGGCAAAGACGTAGAGATGCTGGGTATTGCCATGTTCCTGTAGCGTGGTGAAGGGTTGCGTCAGCGTGCGGGCGGTTGCGGCGGTCACGACGGTGACGATCAGCGCCCAGAGCGTATAGAGCGCCAGCGCCCCTCGTGAGAGCCAGGGACGCGCTCCCTGCCAGAGGAACGGGCAGAGCAACAAGCCCACCATCGTCAGCACGCTCCACGCAAAGAAGGCGCCCTGCGCGCCCCAGAGGCCAGCCAGCGGCGGCGCGCCAATCTCGCCAGGATTGAGATATACCAGCCCTGCCCGCACCATGCAGCCACTCTCCTGCGGGCTACATAGCGTGGTGACGCCATTGCTCGTCCTCACACTGACGTTGGCGACGGCTGTTGCCCAGGTGGCCCATGCGGCGTAAGCGAACAGAGCCGCTCCAAGCGTCATCAACGCCTGAGCCACGTGCCAGAGCGTGCGTCTGGCGTGTCGCCCATCGTTTGCGGGCGCGCTAGACGGCGTTTGCGCTGATGAGGCGAGTGGAGGCGATGGTTGTATGGGTGGCGCGCTGGGTGGCAGCGCGGCGGTATCGCCAGATTGCGGGAGTGGCGCGGTTGTCGCGTCGCCAACGCCCGTATTGCCGGTATTGCCTGTATTCGATGGGTTGGAAGGATAGGATGGAGTGCTCATCGTTCTTCGGCCTTTGCACTGTGTGACGGGTGAAACCTCTCGCCAGCGCAAGAGATGATAGCGCACGATGGATGAAACGCTGGCTGTGGATCAGTGTACTATGCGCGAGAGGGATAGCGCCACTCATGCAAGTTGCTACCGATTCGGTTCATGATATCTCCCTGCGGCAGAGAGTAGACAAGAAGGGCGCCAAATCGCTACAATGGCATCAATATCACTACACCAACGGCGACTTCTGGCAGGGGATGATCGGCGTCTTTCCCTGGCGCCCATCAAGTGTTGATCATTAGTATGGTATGGCACAACGAGAAAGCGAGCGGCGCAATGGAGCAAGCTCCCCAACGGCGGATTGCGGTCTACCCTGGCTCATTTGATCCTGTCCATCGCGGACACCTCGATATTGCGCGCCGCGCCGCCCATCTGATGGATGAGCTAGTGATCGCGATCCCCGAAACATCCAGCACGAAAAGCTATCTGTTCACCATCGAGGAACGTATCCACCTCTGGCAGGAGGCGCTGGCCGAGGAGGGCATTGCCAATGCTCGTGTGGCCTCGTTCAGTGGGTTAACTGTGCAGTTCGCGCGCGAGCAAGGCGCTCAGGCAATCGTGCGCGGTTTGCGCGCCGTCACCGACTTCGAGCTGGAGTTTCAGCAGGCGATGATGAATCGCAACCTCGCACCAGAGATCGAGACGCTGATGATCGTTACGGCGCTCCCATTTTTGTTCGTCAGCTCCAGCCTGCTCAAAGAGGTGGCGCGCTTCAATGGCGATCTGAATGGCATCGTCACGCCAGGCGTCGCACGCGCCATCCGCGAACGCATCGCCGCCGAGCGTAAGTGATCGGCTCCTCGCTAAATCTGATAATCGGCGGCTTCGTCATCCCACTGGGAGGCGAGGTCTTTTGCCGTGTGGTGGCTTACCTGGAGCCGCGCGGGCTGCGCCATCACCACGGAGTGCGGCGGCAATGATTCCAGCACCAGCGACATCGCGCCGATCTTACTGTCGTGCCCAATGGTCAGCGGCCCCAGGATAGACGCCCCTACGCCAATTGTTACGTTGTCCTCAATCGTCGGGTGGCGCTTGACCCGCCCATCGCCACGATGCTTCCACCAGCCAGTCGCGCCAAGCGTCACCTGATGATAGAGCATCACGTTATCGCCGATCTCGGCGGTCTCGCCAATCACCACGCCCGCGCCGTGATCAATGAAAAAGCGTTTGCCTATTCGCGCGCCGGGATGAATCTCGATGCCTCCGGTGATGATGCGCGCGATCTGCGAGATCAGCCTGGGCAGAACGGGGACGCGCAGCCGGTAGAGCGCATGGGCCACGCGATGCAGGAGGATAGCGTGTAAGCCCTGATAGAGCAACACCTCGAAGATGTTGCGCGCGGCAGGGTCTTTCTCGAAAATGACGTCTATATCGTCCGGCCAGATCGTGCGCTTGCGCCTCACTGCAATGGGCGGCTGGCCGGTCTGCAATACCTCTGAGGAGTCGTGCTCACTGGCATGCGTCTGGCGCTGCATGGTAGGACGCAGAAGCGTGGATGTGGCGCCCTCGTGTGGGTTGCGCGTGGGTTGTGGCTGTGACATAGGAGCTATCAAGACTTTCCAGTGGTCAGGGATCCGGTTTGTTTCTTCGCAGGTTCCAATAGTTTCTGAAATGAAGTGTAGGCGGCGCATGTTGAGGAGATCAAGAGTGTGATGGGGTAGGAATCCAGGGTATAGCTATGACGTATATTGTGCGACGCGGCGCGCATAGGGATCACTGGCGTCGTTGTTGAGAACGGGCGTATATGCGCCTGCCTGCGCCAACGCCACTCCCTCCGGTGGCAGCAGGCGGCGTAGCTCTGATGAGTGGACAATCTCCATCGGAGACATCTTCGCCGCCAGGGCGCGCGCCTCGCTCGATGAGTCAGTAGTGTAGCGTGGATCGAGCGGGCAGAACGAGATGAAAGGCGCATAGGGTTGGTTGTCGGGCTGGGCCAGCAACGCTGCCAGCGCCTCGGCGCCCTGTCCCGCGCGTGGGGCCACCAGCAATCGCGCCAGTCCAAAGAGTCGCCCAAGCGCAGCCGCGCGGTCGGCGTAGTAGCGTGGATCGAGAATCTGCACAATCTTATCGAATCCGACGATGATCGTCAGGTCTGTCTCAGGCGCCAAGAGATGACGCAACGCCTGCGCCTGTTCCACATACAAACCGTGATTGAAGATGACCAACGCATCAGGGAACGCAGATGGTACTGCCGACTGTTGTGAGCCGAGGTAGGCTATGAGCTGCGCGAGCCGGTCGGGCAGGCTTGCGCGCTGCACCCGTTCTTTATCCACAGTAACGACGGCCATCCCCCACACAAGTGTCTCCAGCCGTGCGGTCTGGCGCGCCGCCTCGGCCAGCGCAATGTGCGCCAGCGTCAGCGGATTGTACGATCCAGCTAGCAGTCCAACACGCCGCGCCTGGACAAGCGTTTCCCCACCTGTCACACACTGCGCCGTTGGCTCGGCCAGGGTGTTTATCTGAGCGATCATCTGCGCCAGCGTTGCCAGTTGGCGCGTATCGTTCAACATATGGGCGGCGCGTCCGAAGCGGGCCTGCCACTGCGCTGTTTCATTGGTTGGCTCATCTGTCGGCGTTGACATAGGCTGCTCCACACGTTTGGAAAGTTAGCGCATAACCGAGCCGCCATCTACGACAAGCGTCTGGCCGGTCATGTACCTGGCGGCTGGCGAGGCGAGAAACGCCACAGCCTCGGCGATGTCCTCCGGGAGACCCCAGCGGCGGAGAGGCAGGCGTTGCGCCACCTTCTCATGGAAGGCTTGCGTGCGCGTCGCCGACCAGTCGTTCTCCACCCAGCCGGGCGCTACAGCGTTCACCCGCACATCGGGCGCCCATTCCTGCGCGAAGGCGCGTGTGAGCGCCAGCGCGCCGCCTTTGCTCGCGGCGTAGATTTGCGCAGCGGTTCCCGGTATCCCTGGCGCGCCATCCAACGCCTGCGCCCAGCCGATGTTGACGATAGCCCCGCCGCCCGCCGCGCGTACCAACGGCGCCGCCGTCCGGCAACAGAGCCATGTCCCTTTCAGGTCAACCAGCATCGCGCGATCCCATCGCTCCTCGTCACTCATTGAAGGTGTCTCGCTGGTGTTGGCGCTGGCTCCGGCGTTGTTGACCCAGATATGCGGCCCGCCCCATGCGACGGCGTGTTCTGCCAGCGCCCGTATTTCCTCCGGCTTGGTGACATCTGCTTTGAGCGCGACAGCCATAGGCTCGGTGGTCGCTGCTGTTGGCATGGTTTGCATACAGAGCGCCTGCGCCTCGCGCGCGGTCGTCTCGGCTGCCTGGGCTGAGGCGTGATAACCGATAATCACGTACGCGCCACGGCTGGCCAACGTCAGCGCAATAGCCCGCCCTATGCCACGTCCGCCGCCAGTGACGACGGCTACACGCCCCGCCAGGGGTGGTGTTGGCTGGTTATGTATATGTGTTTCTTCGCTCATATGGGGTTCCTGTAGCGGTGGATATGCGAAGGCTACGCCTCCCATATCCACGTTATACCACTACAGTGGTCGCACTCTGATCACGCAGACGCCATGCCCAGGCGGCGGCTGCCACGCCAGCGATGGCCCCGGCGACGCTTTCAGGATGAGCATGTGTCACGCTGGCGTCACGCTGGCGGAAAGCTCGGCCTGCTTTACCACCATATCCAGATCGTTGGCAAAGTAGGCGCCCAACGGAGCCACACGCATCGCCGCGCCGCTGCCAAACGATCCCTGGACGCTGAAGAGGCGATGTGTCAGTTCGCGCCAGGATTCGCCCGCATGGATGCGCCGGAAGAGGCTGTGCATGGCAGGCCCATAGCCACGCGAGGGATCGCGCACGTATGCTTCGGTGAAGGCCGTTGCCAGCCAATCCTGATCGATGGCGCCAGAATGTTGGAGCGCCTCCACAATGGAGATCGCCATTGCCGTATCATCGGTGTAGGGCCAGGGCGGGGCCGGGAGCGCACGTTGTTCGATCAGGTCTTCGGCGATGGATGGCGAGACAAAGAATCGTTCACCAAAGGCGTCGCCAACGGATAACCCTTCGAGCGAGGCGCGGGCGCGTTCAAGTCGCTGTTGAGAGTCTACGTGTGGGAATGAATTGGTCATCGGTTTGCCTCCTCTGCCGCCACTGTCCTTGTAGTTTATACCATGCGGCCATGCGTCGCCGACGATCATGAACAGTATCTCGTCCGAATCAGAAAATGCGCCCTCACATCTACTCATTCAGATCACCTATATGCTTCCATTGTCGGATCGAAAATTAGGAGGTTTACTTGCATAAAGAAACAACTTTGGGATATACTGGCGCGTACAACTTTAAGATACAAGGATCAACCTATTTTTCAACAATTGCCCATACAAGGGGGATTTCAACAGCCGTGTTCTCAGGAGGACAGTATGTGGTTTAGCCGAGCGCGACGCGATCCAGCCCGAGCGCGAGAAACAATGATGTCGTTACCAAAGCGGATCGATGAACTTCTCGCGATGATCCGCGATCAGCGGCCTGCTACAGCCATTTACCAGCGCATCTTGGCGATAGGCGCTGAATTGACACAGGCTCCTGGCGAGTTGGCGTTCTTGCGCATTGCCAGACCTGAGACCGGGGAGACACGACATCTAGTGACGTTGTCGAGCGAATACCCTACTGGCGAGGTGATTGCTACTCTGGAAGGTATTGCCGGTCGCGCAATGCGTACAGGTCACCCCCAGCTTGTCCCTGATGTCGCGCGGGACGCGGACTATCGCAACTTTTCCACCAATAAACGATCCGTGCAGGTGCGGTCGGAACTTGCTGTGCCTCTTTTACTCGGCGATACATGCTCAGGGGTCTTGAACTACGAGTCACCGCAGCGCGATTGGTTTACAGAAGAGGATCTCTACGGGCTTTCACTCCTTGCCGAAATTGCCGCGTTGGCGAACGCGCTCGATATAGAACGGGAGCGGCTGAACGTTTCCCCTGTGAATGTAGACAAGGTGCGGCTCTACGAAGTCCTGGATGAGGCGCTACACCTCTTCGCGCCTGCTCATACCATCATGGCCGAGCTTTATGCCGTCATCCCAGGAACCAAGCAACTCATCGCGCTTGCAATCCGCCCCGAGTCCTCAGCCGCATTGCTTTTGCGGCCCCGCGAAGGACAAGGTATCATTGGCCAGGCGCTCTCGTTGGGTCAATCTGTGATTGGGAAGGTTGATCGGAGTGCAGGAGCCCATCTGCTCAGTACAAAATCTGTACTCACCGTACCAGTACGCGACTCAAATGGACACATTGTGGGAGTCCTCAATCTCGAGAGTTCGCAAGAGAACCAATTTGACGCATCGTCGCCCGCTCGTTTGACTGCTGGCGATATTCTCGTGAAGGCTGCGGCGACGCTCACCAATGTCTTCCCAGGAGCCTTTTCGGAGGATTTGGATGAGAAGCTCACCCAGCGATTATTGAACAACGTCGAAGAGCAAATCTATAAGATGGTGAGTCCCTCTTCCATTCAGGAAGCGTACCACCAAATCCTTGAGATAGCTACGCAACTCATCAACAAGCCAGATATTTCCGGTGGGATTTTACGCTTGCGCGATGAAGGCCAGCCAACAGACGACTCTTCAAAACTGAGCGAACAGACATGGCTTACCACAATCGCAACAATCGGACACTTCAACCCGAAGCCATCTGAGTGGTTGCTCAGCGAGCAAAGTATCTGCCGTCGCGCAATCCAACAGCGCAAGCCACAAGTGATTTTAGATGTGGCAGAAAGCCTGAAAAATGGTCAGTTTGCGGATTCTGTTCCATTTTCTTCGCAGGGTTCCGAGCTGATTGTGCCGTTATGGGATGGCAACACCCATCTGGGTGTCATTGTTCTAATTTGCCCACTCACCGGAGCCTTTACTGATCGAGACATACGATACGTTGAACGCCTCGCTGTCGCGGTGGTGCATGCGATTCGGCGCTTGAGAGACATTGAGGCCGCTCAGCGGGCACAGACGCAACTGAGGTATGTGAATCAAATCCAACTCGAACTTGCCCAGCTCTTCTCGGATCAAGTCCTTTCCGGCGCTGCCGTGATAGAAATACGCAGAAAGGTTTTAGGCTGGATTCTTGAGTGGGCAACCCAACAGACCGAGGCCAATACAGGGGTGATTGTTCTCGCAGAGATCATCGAAGGTCATGAGGGGTCACAGGAACTCCTCCCTGAGCATGTCGTTGGCGGGCGGATGGAGGATATGCCCGATCGCTGGGAAGTTCATCGGGGTATCACCGGTTGGGCCTATCAAACCGGAGAAGTTCAAAACGTGCCCGATGTGAGCAAAAACGAGCATTTCGAGCCAGCATTCCCCAACATACAGAGCGAGTTAGCCTTCCCTATGGTGTTCGGGCAAAGGCGGCTTGGTGTGCTCGATCTCGAGTCCGTTCATCTTCACCATTTCACGAAGATTCATCTCCACTGGGCAAGATTCCTCGCTGGGCAGGCTGCGTTCACTCTCATGGCGACCGATCTCGCTATGCGCCGGTATCGTGAAAATGCGTTGAAGGAACTCGCGCGAGAAGCTGATCAGGGTATCGTCGAGATGCGCTCCCTACTGATTGCGGGCAGACGAGCGGATATTGCGAAAAAGCGCCGAGACTTACGACAGAAGTTGCTCATGCAAGTTGTAGAGCTTACCGGAGCGACACGGGGGCGCATATTATTCGCGATCAGTGTCTACGATGAACGCGCGCGTGTCAGAAGCGACTCAGGGAAGCTGATAGAAGCAGCGAGATCTCCTGGCGAGTCAGCTCCCGTAAGCGAAGCCGAGGTCTACGAGATTGATGACTGGGTTCGTGAGGGAATCTTTCGAAGACAGCAGAAAATGGTCTTCAACCGGCCGGAAAACCGCTCCGATCCGTTTTTTTCGCGTGGCGAGTACAGTGAGTGGGCTGCCAGCTCCGGCGTGGTTCTCCCTATCCGTGAAGGCTCCAGTGTCACCCATCTTCTAATCCTGGAGAGCGACAAAGTGAATTGGTTTACGCGGGAGCGTGTGAATCTTGCTGAAGAGGCGACGTTCATCGCCTCCGACATCATGATATCTACACGGCAGTATCTCGACGAGGACAGCCGTCAGAAGCTACGAACGTTTGAACTGGAGATTTTGGGCGCACAGACCTCCGATGTTGAGTCTTATATGAAGGCTGTATTGACAGACGTTGGCATTCTGACAGGACTACAAGACGATCACGAGGCTGATGGATGGGCGCAGATAGTGCTTGTCAGAAAATACCCCGGAGACGCCAGCGGCAAACTGCGCATCGAACAATCGTACAGCATGACCTTCCAGAAGGGCGAAAGTCGGATGGAAGACAAGCCGTATGAACCGGAATTCGACCGAGCGCACCCGACTGTTACCCATCCAGTCTATTTGGATGTCCTCGAGAACCAACGCTCACGCTTGATCCTCGAAACACGGCATCCCTCAGCCGAAAAGTATAGGCCATATCCCTGGCCCGATGCAGGCGCTTTGTTATGCGTGCCACTGCTCAAGCCACGTGACGCAAATGATACAGGTGATCTGGTTGTCTATGGCTTGCTGACAGCCGCCTCGTCCGGGCCACGTATGATGAGTGACACGGATGATGAGTCGTTGAATCTGTTTGCACAGACGATCTCCATCGGGTTACAGAACGTACTCCTATTTGGAGCGCGGGCTGCGCTCGTTCAGGATCTCAAGCATGACCTCAGTAAGACGCTTGTCCCTCTATCTGTGGCTGTCGAACGTTCACGCGCCTCTCTTGATCAGAAAATCGTCCAATTGGTTGGTTTGACGCTGAATCTGCTCAACTGGCATTCTGTTCTGGCAAACGATAACCTGAGCCAGGAGGACGGCGAAGACGAGGAACCAGGCGCCGTATCGGCGGTCACGGAGATAGAGCGGGAGATGCGCGACACGACGGATGAGTTGGCGCAGGTCTTGTCGGGCCATCATGTATATTGGGAGCTATACGATGTACAGGATGTCTATGTGGCAGGGGGAGCCGCAGCCAGACGGCTCATCGGCGCGGCGCTCTTCACCTATATTGAGAATGCCATCAAGTACGGCGACGAACATGATGTCTATGTCTCCATATTCCCTGAAGAGAGCGAGGACAGCTCCCATTGGGTGCGGTTCGAGGTGCGCAGTGTAGGCGCGCAGGTTGACATTGCTGATCGTCCGTTGCTCTTTGAGCACGGCGTTCGCGGCTCGAACTTTCGTGTCTTGACAGAAGGGAGCGGCATTGGCCTCTCGCAGGCAAGCCGCATCGCAGCGACTCTTCATGGTACGGTTAGCTATGAGCCTCGTGGAGTAGATGAAAATGTCTTTATCCTACGCCTCCCCCAGGAGCGTGTTCCCAGGAAGTAGGTAGTGGGGTTGGTTACGTTTCTTGTTCTTGAGGACAAAAATAGCGAGTACAAGGCTATCGAGCAACAGATACAGGATGTGTGTAGCGCTCTCGGGCTTGGGAATCCCGAACCCGTACGGGCAAAGAGGCTCGAAGAGGCGATGTATTTCCTAGATACATTCAGGCGGCGACCTTCGCCGCTCATCGTCATTTTCGATCTGCATATCGGCGACGACGATATAGACAAATTCGTCATCGAAAGGGTTCTTGAAGTGGACGATCCTGTATTCAAACGCGCCGAAGTTATCGTCTGCACAGCGTACTTTGATGAGAAGACTGGTAAAACCATGCAGAACTACCGAAACACACATGCTGGACTGTTGCGCGTCAACAGGTTGGAATCGCGCCTGCACGTTCTAAACAAGCTTTCCGGTCGGTTAGGCAGTGAATTGCGGAAGGCGATTAGAACGTGCATGGACAATATCGCAGAGCAGGCGAATCGGGGTATATGATGAAGCAAGCTAAAGATCTCTCGAAGCCTCAGTACAAGTTACGTGCAGATGCTGTTAAGATCGAACAGTATCTGGAGCGCATACACGAAGAAGAAGTAAACTCTGACGCTCCTCATGAACTGTATGATTATCTGCTCTCCGTGAGAAAGTCTCTAACGTCCTTGTTGGACGAAACCATTCAAGCGCCCGCGCATCCTTCTGAAGACGTATCCGATGTGGTTGACCTCGAGCGGGATTTGGCTGCGTTTGCCGACAATCTGAAGGCGACCGCAGAGCGTCTCTGGCGAGATGAGTTCAAGGGTAAGCCACGTAGGGATCAGCAAACACGCCTGGTTTCACTGACACGGTATACACGACTATTGATGCGTCTGTGGTTTGAGGCGACATGCTATTATGAGCGTGTCGTGGCTGACTCCCGGTTTCGCGCCCCGATCGAGATCGAGCCTGAACAAAAAGATGAGATCCGCGACACTGTTGAGGCCATTCACAAGGCTGCTGTAGACTATCGGCGAGACCTCAACCGATGGAACAAAGAACTACAGCCCATCGTCAAACGTTCACTGTTGCGCATAGAGCGGAGCGATGCGGAACATCGCAAGTCTCTGGCTCGTATCTTTGGCCCTGACGGGATTTCAATAGATGAACCAGGCTGGATAGGATACGCGACCAACGTTGGTGACGAGCTCAGGTACCAATACTTTGACCTGCGCGTGCGGACAGGCTGGCAAATGCGGCGGTTCAGGTTCATAGGAGCAGCCGTTTTGCGGATCATTGGTATAACGACAGGCTATGGGATGCGGCCCTGGCGGTTTGCAGGAACTGTGCTCTTCTGGTTCTTGGCGTTCTTTGCCGCATATTTTACCCTGGACGCCACTCAGGGAAGCCAGTGCTATCCGGCCGCGTTGACCCTCTCATCCCTGCTCAATCATGCGTATCTCACTATCACCAACATGACGTCGCTGGGTTCAAGTCCCGCTCCGTGTTCGCCAGCGACAAAAGCCCTCTCCGGTTTTGAATCCATCATCGGCTATTTCCTTCTGGCGATATTGGTCGCGCTGCTCTACGAAAAGTTGTCGGAGTCCGAATAATCCACGTCAGGCCAACTTAGGCGAAAATCTCGCCGATGGGCAGTGTGAAGCCTGGGAGTACATCGCGCCCATCCAGAGTGTTGGCTGCGCCCAGGCGTGACGCAGCTGGCCTGGATGAAGGCGAAATCGGGCGCACGCACGGTATCGGGGTTACGCGCGATGAGAAAGCCTGTCCCTGCCGCATAGGCCGAACCAAGCCAATGCTCATGGCAACTATGCCGTGATCAGCGTATGCCGGAGCCATCGCCTGTACCTCCCCTCGCACCAGTTCCAGGCGCATCCCTTCGGTGGGCAGAGCGACGCAGTCTTCGGCGGTCAGCAGGCCGGTCGCGGTAGGCATAGCTCGCTCCTTTGCGCCGCTCACACGGCTGGCACAGGAAGACAGCCTATCGAGAGGCGCACGTAGTCATCCGAGTAAGCGAAGGCGCCGCCCGGCACGCCCGCGATGCCCGTCTTGCCGAAGAGCGAGAAGACATCCTCGCCAGGGCTAAGCTGGCTCCAGTT